>JAHEFL010000159.1 GCA_024640205.1 Flavobacteriales bacterium
AAATCCGACAAAAAGGCCGTTATCATCGATCGGATCTTCGCTGGCAAGATCGGCGAGATCACGACCTTGTTCATGGGTATCCTGGTCCGTCGCGGACGGGAAGACCTTCTTCATGATGTGGCGGCTGCATTCGATGTGCTCTTCCGGGAGGATCAGGGTATCGTCACGGTACGTGTCACCAGCGCTGTAGCCTTGAGCGGAACCACCCGGGATCAGGTATTGGCGATAGCCAACAAGCAACACCCGGGCAAGACCTTTGAGTTGAAGGAGCGTGTTGATCCTGAGCTCATTGGTGGCATCACCATCCGGATCGGTGATGAACAGTATGACGGCAGCGTGAGCCGTCGCCTTGCGGACCTGCGCCGCGAATTCTCGAAGAACCCGTATATCCCTGCTATTTAAAGTCCCAAGGCCATGGCCCAAGTGAATCCAGCCGAAGTAACGGCGATCCTCAAAGAAGAACTCGCCGGGTTCCGCAGCGAAGCCGAACTCGAAGAGGTCGGTACCGTGCTGCAGGTCGGTGATGGTATCGCCCGCATTTACGGTCTTCGCGGTGTTCAGAGCGGCGAGCTCATCGAGTTCCCCAGCGGCCTGCGTGGCATCGTTCTGAACCTGGAGGAGGACAACGTGGGAGCTGTACTTCTGGGCCCCAGTGTGGGGATCAAGGAAGGCGATACGGTGAAGCGTACCAAACGGATCGCCAGCATCAAGGTGGGTGAGTCCATGGTGGGCCGTGTGGTGAACACCTTGGGCGAACCGATCGACGGAAAGGGACCCATCGAAGGCGAGCTGTTCGAAATGCCCATCGAGCGGAAAGCACCGGGCGTCATTTACCGTGAGCCCGTGAAGGAGCCCCTTCAAACTGGGATCAAGGCTGTCGACGCCATGATACCCATCGGCCGTGGACAGCGTGAGTTGATCATCGGGGATCGCCAGACCGGGAAGAGCACGGTGGCCATTGACACGATCATCAACCAGCGCGAATTCTACGAAGCCGGTAACCCCGTGTATTGCGTGTACGTCGCGATCGGCCAGAAAGGCTCCACCGTGGCGGGCACCGTGAAGAAATTGGAGGAGAACGGCGCTATGCCATACACCACCATCGTCGCATCCAACGCCAGCGACCCCGCACCCATGCAGTTCTACGCTCCGTTCACCGGTGCGGCCATCGGCGAATATTTCAGGGATACGGGCAGGCCGGCGCTCATCGTATTCGATGACCTCTCGAAACAGGCCGTTGCATATCGTGAGGTTTCATTGCTCCTGCGTCGGCCACCAGGTCGTGAGGCCTATCCCGGGGATGTATTCTACCTGCACAGCCGCTTGCTCGAACGGGCGGCGAAGATCACCGGCGACGACAACGTGGCCAAGCAGATGAACGATCTGCCCGAGAGCCTCAAGGACAAAGTGAAGGGCGGCGGATCACTGACCGCACTCCCCATCATCGAGACCCAGGCAGGTGACGTGTCCGCATACATCCCCACCAACGTGATCTCCATTACCGATGGCCAGATCTTCCTGGAGAGTAACCTCTTCCTGAGCGGTGTTCGCCCCGCCATCAACGTAGGTATCAGTGTGAGCCGCGTAGGCGGTAATGCACAGATCAAATCCATGAAGAAGGTGGCCGGCACACTGAAGTTGGACCAGGCACAGTACCGCGAACTGGAGGCCTTCTCCAAGTTCGGATCCGACCTGGATGCCGCCACCAAGGCCGTGCTTGATAAGGGCGCACGTAACGTGGAGATCCTGAAACAGGCAGAGAACAGCCCGATGCGTGTGGAGGAGCAGATCGCCATCATCTACTGCGGTACCCGAGGCTTGCTCACGAAGATCCCTGCAAGGAACGTGAAGACCTTCGAAGCGGAGTTCATCACCATGCTGCGCAACAAGCACAGCGACGTGCTGGCCGCCCTGAAAAGGGGTGAATACAACGACCAGATCACCGGCACCCTGGAAAGCGTGGCTGCGGACCTGGTAAAGAGCCTGGATAACTAAGGTTGAAGCCTGCCGATCGAAGGCCAAGAGAATAAGGCATGGGAAACCTGAAGGAGGTACGCGGAAGGATCGTCTCGGTGAACAGCACCAAGCAGATCACCGCGGCCATGAAAATGGTGAGCGCGGCCAAGCTGCGCCGGGCTCAGGATGCCATCCTTCGCATGCGGCCGTATGCCGAAAAACTTCAGACCATTCTCGCGAACGTGAGCGCCAGTTTGGACAGCAGCGAAGGGATCTACAGCTCCCCTCGTCCGGTGGAACGGGTGCTTTTCGTACCCATTGTGAGCAACCGGGGCTTGGCCGGTGCCTTCAATGCGCAGGTCATCCGCCTGGTCCGCAATTCGGTGGAGGAGGCCCAGGCGCAAGGGCATAAGGTGACCATCCTGCCCATTGGGAAGAAAGCAATGGACGCCTTCCGCAAGAGCGGCTTGGTGGACCAGAAATTACCGACCGACCTGGCGCGCCTGTTCGATGGCCTCGATTTCGAGAAGACCGCACCGGTCGCCGAATTGATCATGACCCAGTATGCCACTGGCGAATTCGATAAGGTGGTGCTGGTGTACAATAAGTTCAAGAACGCGGCAATGCAGATCGTGACGGCCGAGCAGTACCTGCCGATAAGCCCTGTTGCTGAGGCCACTGCCACCGCTACGACCAAGACCGATCACATCATGGAGCCCGATAGGGCGACCATCGTTTCTGAGATCATTCCCAAAAGCCTGAAGATCCAGCTTTATAAAGCACTGCTGGATAGTCATGCAGCCGAGCACGGCGCCCGTATGACGGCCATGCACAAGGCCACCGATAATGCGGACAGTCTGTTGAAGGACCTGAAACTCTCCTACAACAAAGCGCGCCAGGCAGCGATCACCAACGAGATCCTGGAGATCGTAGGTGGCGCTGAAGCCTTGAAGAACTGACCGTCATCGGGTTCCTGTCGGATCATGATCGGAGCTCGTCGGGCGAAAAGTCCGGTTCGTCGATAACCATTCTTCGCGGAGTACGTACCAAGGTCCACTCGAACACGATGGACCATGAAAAAACTCCTACTCTTTGTGCTACTCTTCAGTAGCTCGTTGGCCTTCGCACAGATTGCGCAGGTCACTTCCGGCAGCCAGGCGCTAAGCACGGTTCTGCTGGACGCCGACCCTACCATCACCGAACTTGACCTTGTCTCGTTCGAAGCCCAAGCACAAGGTACCGAGGGGGTACTGGTGCGTTGGACCACGGCATCGGAACGGCCCGATGAACGATTCATTCTGGAGCGCACGGCGGACCTGATGAACTGGGAGATCCTTTTGGAAGCCCCGGGCGACGGTGGACCAAGCGAGATCACGCACTATGAAGCATTGGATAAGAAACCCTTCGCGGGGGTGTCTTACTACCGCCTCGTTCAGGAGAACGAGGGGCGCTATGAGGAGCTCTCGGATCTGTATTCCGTGCGCTTCGACCCCTTGAACGACCTATTGATCCAGGGCGACCATACACCGGGACGTTTCACGGTGCAGGCCCAGGGACCGATCACCGAACTGCTGCTCTTGAATAACCGGGGCCAGTTCATCCCGATGCAATTGGAATATGATGGGGACATGGTGCGCGTGAATGCCGAGCTGCTCGCCTCCGGCACGTATTACGTCCAGGCGATCGTGGCCGGCAGCAACATCCTGCGACCGATCATCATCGATCAGGGCTTCGTGGTCGGAGGGTGATCGCGGTACCGCAACGGGCCTTACGAACGTACTTTGGCCCGGGCCTTGAGGTCCGGGCCTTCGTCATTCATGTCTCGCCCCCTTCTGCTACTCCTCTCCAGCGCCCTGTTCGCAGGCTTATCCTTGCTGGTCATTGAGCCGGATGCGGACCAGGCTCTTGAAAAGGCGACCCAGAGGGTTCAGGAAAAGGTGGACCAGGCAGCGCGGGACCTGACGCTACTGACCGCATCGATAGCTGAGGAGCTGACCGAAAAGCCCGACGACGAAAGCTTCCGGCGTGTCATGGGCATGCTGGAAAAAGAGAGCAGGGTCACTGGCAGTATTGTGCAGCTCATTTCCCAGAATGAACTGATCTATTGGAGCGGCCGGCCCATCGGCGAAGCGGAGGAACTATGGGGCACGGACGCTTCCCATATCCATCACGCACAAGGCTCCTGGCTCCATGTGCGCTACGCGGTGGGGGCGTACGAACTACATGGTTTCCGGCCTGTGTGGTTGAGCCCCGCGATCGAGAACAGGTTCCTGAACCGCGGCTTCCACGCTTCCCTTGGGGCTGCAAAAGGGCTCTGGGCAAGCGCCGATGCTCAGCTTGGTCCGATCCTGAAAGATGGCCATGGAAAGCCCATGCTTCGGCTCGGGTGGCAGGATGGAGCCCTTGAAGTAGGACAATGGC
Source organism: Flavobacteriales bacterium (assembly GCA_024640205.1). GTDB lineage: Bacteria > Bacteroidota > Bacteroidia > Flavobacteriales_F > PHOS-HE28 > PHOS-HE28. The sequence continues at coordinate 4,378 of JAHEFL010000159.1, forward strand.
TGCTGCTCAAGTTGTTCGTGCTCCTTCTTTCCGCAGGCCTGCTGATCGCCGCATGCTGGACCTTTTTCGCGGAAATGGTCCGTAAAGGGTCGCCTTGGACCGGCACGTTGCTATTCACCGGTACTCTGGTCCTGCTCCGAGCTGGCACGCTGGCCTTGTTGCCCTCTTCCCCATTGGATCGTCTACCCTTGTTCGACCCCGTGGTTTACGCCACCTCGTTCGCCTTTGCTTCATTGGGAGACCTTCTCATCAACGCCATTCTCCTCTGTTTGATGGGGGTCTTCCTCTGGAATACGTTACGTGCCACGAATGGACCCCGATGGAGCATGGTCGGTCTTCTGGCGGGTTGGGCGACCATTCTCCTGATGGCGGCGTGGATCACCAACCTCATTATCGGCTTGGTGAATGATAGCAGCATCGACTTGGACCTGTACCATGTTCAAGGACTCAGTCGCATGAGCCTGCTGGCCGTGCTTGGCATAGCCCTTTTGCTCACCTCCTGGCTCGTGTTCAGCGCTTCCATATTGGAACTTATGGCGCGCCATGGTCTGACCGATCGGTTCCTGTTTTCCGGGATCCTGATCCTCGCTTTGTCCATTGCATTGCATCATATGGCCGGTATCGTGGATACCGTGCTATTCCTATGGCCCATTCCCCTGATCGCGATCATCGTTCATGCGCTAAGAACTTCTTTCCGCTTCATTCATGTAGTGCTGGGGCTTGCGCTGGTCTCTGCGTTCGGATCCCATGTGCTCAGCCGCCGATCCACGGATCGGGAGCGACGCGAACGGCAGTCCCTTGCTGAGCGGCTCGCGACCCGCGAGGACCCGGTGGTGGAACAGCTCTTCCGGGAAACCGCACCGCGGCTTCGGGCGGATGAGGCCGTACATGAGGTGCTTTCAGGTGGACGACCCTGCGGACCGATGGATCTGGACCAATTGGTACGCCAGCGCTATTTCGGCGGCTACTGGGAGCGGTATGATGTGCGCTTGTTCGCCTTTGGACCCAATGGCGATCTGCTCTGCTCCACCGACGCGGAACCGCCCCGGAGCTTCAAGATCTCCTACGGTGATTTCGCAAACCCCACGGCGGCAGCGGACATGCCGGAACTCTTCATCGAGGAGCGT
>JAHEFL010000160.1 GCA_024640205.1 Flavobacteriales bacterium
TTTGACAGGATGAGCAACGAGCGTATCCTATCGCATTTCACCGAGGCAGCGGATGTGCTGCAACGCTTCCAGGCTGACCCTGCGAACCTGGCAGCGGTGGAAAGGGCCGCAGCGTTCATGAGCTATTGCCTGAAACAAGGGGCCAAGATCATCAGTTGCGGCAACGGTGGAAGCATGTGTGATGCCATGCATTTCGCTGAGGAATTGACCGGCAGATATCGCGGCGACCGGGAACCCATCGCAGCGATCAGCATCAGCGACCCGAGCCACCTGAGTTGTGTGGCCAATGATCATGGCTACGACCAGGTTTTCGCGCGCTTCGTGCAGGCGCTCGGTCGCGAAGGTGATGTGCTGCTCGCCATCAGCACGAGCGGGAACAGCCCCAATGTGCTGCGCGCCGCCGAGGTGGCCCGGGCAAAGGACATGCATGTGATCGGGCTGACCGGGAAGGATGGTGGCGCCCTCAGTGAACTGTGTACCGTGGAGGTGAGAGTTCCCCATGATGGGTACGCCGATAGGATCCAGGAGGTCCATATCAAGGTGATCCATGCCTTCATCGATCACATCGAACACGATCTCGCACTTCCGCGTCGCAGGGAACAGAACTAGATCGAAATGCTCGTCAAGGTCTTCGGAAGCGCCGTGTTCGGCATCAACGCCACGATGGTCACTGCCGAGGTGAACGTGGAGAACGGGGCATTTTTCTTTTTGGTGGGCCTGCCGGATAGTGCGGTGAAGGAAAGCCAGCAGCGCATGGACGCCGCATTGCGCAACAACGGCCTCTATTTCCCGCGTGGCAAAGGGGTCACGATCAATTTGGCACCAGCGGATATCCGGAAGGAGGGTACCGCCTACGACCTTCCTCTTGCAGTGGGGCTCCTGGCCGCAACGGAACAAGCCCCTGCGGATATGCTTGCGGACCATCTCGTGATGGGTGAATTATCGCTGGACGGTGGCGTCCGGCCCATCAAGGGTGCGTTGCCGATCGCGCTGGAAGCAAAACGTCTGGGATTCAAAGGTATCATCCTGCCTGCTGCCAATGCCCGTGAAGCGGGGATAGTGACAGGGCTTTCCGTCTACGGGGTGGAGCACCTCACTGAAGTGGTGGATCTTCTTCACGGCCGGTCCTCGATCCAGCCGACGGTGGTGGATGTGGCGGCCGAGTTCGCGAACAGCAGCCGCAGTTATCCGGTGGACATCGCCGATGTGAAAGGACAGGAGAACATCAAGCGGGCGTTCGAGATCGCAGCTGCCGGTGGTCATAACTTGATCCTCATCGGGCCGCCCGGTGCGGGGAAGACCATGCTCGCCAAGCGCCTGCCCACGATCCTGCCACCATTGAACATCGACGAAGCCTTGGAGACCACCAAGATCCACAGCGTCTCCGGCAAACTGAAAAAGGAGGATAGCCTCCTCAGCGTGCGACCTTATCGTTCGCCGCACCACACCATTTCCGATGTGGCCCTGGTCGGCGGCGGTTCTTTTCCGCAGCCAGGGGAGATCAGCCTCGCTCACAATGGCGTGCTCTTCCTGGATGAGTTGCCCGAATTCAAAAGGCAGGTGCTCGAGGTGTTACGCCAGCCCTTGGAGGATCGCGTGGTCACGATCAGCAGGGCTAAGTTCACGGTGGAATATCCGGCCAGTTTCATGCTCGTAGCGGCCATGAACCCCTGTCCATGCGGCTACTACAATCATCCGGAAAAGGAGTGTGTTTGTGCCCCGGGCGTGGTGCAGAAATACCTCAACAAAGTGAGCGGTCCATTGCTGGATCGCATCGATATCCATATTGAAGTGACGCCGGTCCCGTTCAGTGAATTGAGCGCCGAACGGAGCAGCGAGAAAAGCGCCGACATGCGCGAGCGGGTGATCGCTGCACGGAAAGTGCAGGAGGAACGTTACGCAGGAAGGAAGATCCACAGCAACGCACAGATGGGAAGCAAGGAGTTGCGTGAGATCTGCCGGATAGATGAGGTGGGAAAAGCGCTTCTCGAAAAAGCAATGGATCGCCTGGGGCTGAGCGCACGGGCGTATGACCGGATCTTGAAGGTTTCCCGCACCATCGCGGACCTTGCGAACAGCCCGGATATCCGGACCGAGCACCTCGCAGAAGCGATCCAGTACCGCAGCCTGGACCGTGAAGGTTGGGCAGGTTGAAGCGGCCGTAACCTATCGGGTACCCCTTCCGTTGGAATGGCCGGAATGACCAGATCCATCCCGACCGTGAATACCCGTTCGATCCTCCTCGTTTGCTCGCTGATCCTCCTCCTCGGAGGACTTCCGATGAATGGTATCAGCCAGGATGATGATCGGCAATACCTGAGCGCCATGCTCACGACAACCAGTAGGAAGAGCGCAACGTTCTACCGTTCTTACGAAGGCCGGAAGGGCGACCTCCATGTAGGCCGCACCTATACCCTTGATGGAAAACTCAAGGCCGAAGGAACATATACCGACGAGACCATGCTGATCGAGCAGGGCGACTTCGTGTTCTATCACCCCAACGGACAGATGGAATCACGCGGTGCATACGTCCTGGGGAACAAATCAGGGGTATGGGAACGCTTCGATACCAGCGGCAGGCCAATGGCTGAAAAGGTCTATGACCCGGAAGCTCTGCTATCGATCGTGCATACGCGGGCCGATGTGATGCCGGGCTACCGCAACGGGAATGAAAAGGACCTGAATAACTACCTGCGCTCCAGGGTCGCCCCAACGAGCGAACGGAAGATCAAGGGCACGGTCACCGCGACGTTCATCGTAGAGAAGGATGGCAGGTTAACTGGTGTGAGTGTGGTGGAGGGTATGAGCGACCAGATCGATCAGCAAGTGGTGGACGCCATCATGTCCACCTCCCCGTGGACCCCGGGAGTGGAGGCGGGACTTCCCGTCAGGGTCCGTATGCACCTGCCGGTGCGCTTGTAGAGAACCACATCCACATACACCATAAAGACGAAGGCCGGTCCCGTAAGACCGGCCTTCGCCATTGTTGTTAGCACAGAAACAACCCTACTTCCCGTGGCACTGCTTGTACTTTTTGCCACTTCCGCAAGGACAGGGGTCGTTCCTTCCCACTTTCTTCTCCACCCGCACCGGAGTGATGGGTTGTCGCGGACCTTGCGGAGGCATGGTACCCGGCCGTGATGGCCCTGCTGCCTGAACTGCTCTTCGCGATGCGCTTGCACCAACCTCGTCCCTTCCGGTCTGCAAGCGTTCCTGTGTACGTGGTTCCTGGGCCTGCTGCACCTGTGGCTGTGCTGCGGGAAGCCCGGCTTTGCTGAGAAATCCTACGACCTCGCCATTGATGCGTTCGATCATCGCCTTGAACAACTCGAAGCTTTCCAATTTGTAGATGAGCAAGGGGTCCTTCTGCTCAATGGCCGCGTTCTGCACGCTGCGCCGCAGCTCGTCCATTTCCCGCAAATGGTCCTTCCACTCGTTGTCAATGATCGCTAGCGTGATGTATTTCTCGATGCTCGCGATGAGATCATGCCCCTGGCTCTTGTAGCACTTCTCCAGATTCGTCACCACCTGCATGGTCTTGTGCCCATCGGTGATCGGCACCACGATGTTCTCGTACTGTTTGCCCTGATTGAGGAAGACATCCGTGATCACCGGCAAGGCCTGGGACGCGGTCCTTTCCCCATGACGATCATAGGCTTCCATGGCGGTCTCGTATACGGTCTCGCTCAGGTCAGCAGCTTTCACCCTTCGGAATTCCTCTGTGCTGACCGGACTCGCAATGGTGAGCCTGCGGAACAGGTCCATCTCGAATTCCTGGAAGGCTTCAGGCTCCGGATCACCATGGTATTGCTGCACGATGTTATTGGAGACCTCGAAGAACATGTTCAGGATGTCCAGCTTCAGGCGTTCGCCGAACAGGGCATGGTGCCGGCGCTTGTATATCACCGTGCGCTGGCTGTTCATCACGTCATCGTACTCCAACAGCCGTTTGCGGATACCGAAGTTGTTCTCCTCCACCTTTTTCTGCGCCCGCTCGATGCTGGCGGTCACCATGCTGTGCTGGATCACTTCGCCCTCCTTCAGGCCCATCGTATCCATCAGTTTGGCGATGCGTTCGCTGTTGAAGAGCCGCATCAGATCGTCCTCCAGGCTCACGTAGAACTGGGAGCTTCCCGGATCACCCTGCCGCCCCGCTCTTCCGCGTAGCTGGCGGTCCACTCTTCGGCTTTCGTGCTTCTCAGTACCGATGATCGCCAGACCACCGGCCTCCTTCACACCAGGTCCGAGCTTGATGTCCGTTCCACGGCCGGCCATGTTCGTCGCGATCGTCACCGTGCCGGGCAATCCGGCCTGTGCCACGATCTCCGCTTCGCGCTGGTGCTGCTTTGCGTTCAGCACGTTGTGCGCGATGTTCCGCATCTTCAGCATGCGGCTCACCAGTTCACTCACTTCCACGCTGGTGGTGCCAACAAGAACGGGTCGTCCCGCCTGGCGCAGCGCGTCGATCTCATCGATCACCGCATTGTATTTCTCGCGCTTGGTCTTGAAGACCTTGTCCTCCCCATCGTTCCTTACCACCGGTCGGTTGGTGGGGATCACCATCACGTCCAACTTGTAGATGTCCCATAGTTCCTGAGCCTCCGTTTCCGCCGTACCGGTCATCCCGGCCAGTTTGTGGTACATCCGGAAGTAGTTCTGGAGCGTGACCGTGGCATAGGTCTGGGTGGCAGCCTCCACCTTCACCTTCTCCTTGCTCTCGATCGCCTGGTGAAGCCCGTCGCTATAACGACGACCCTCCAGCACACGTCCGGTCTGTTCGTCCACGATCTTCACCTTCCCGTCCATCACCAGGTATTCCACATCCTTCTCATACAGCGCGTAGGCACGGATGAGCTGGTTCACGGTGTGGATGCGTTCGCTCTTGATGCCGAAGTCGCGCAGGAGATCGTCCTTCTTCTTCGCCTTTTCCTCCACCGGGGCGCTGCTCTTCTCGATCTCCGCGATCGTGCCGCCCACGTCGGGCATGATGAAGAAGGTCGGGTCGTTCGCGTCACCGCTGATCAGGTCCACACCCTTCTCGGTGAGTTCAATACCATGCTGCTTCTCATCGATGGTGAAGAACAGTTCGGCATCCACTTTGGGCATTTCCTTCCCCTGGTCCTGCAGGTAGTAGTTCTCCGTTTTCTGCAGATGCGCACGCACACCCGCTTCGCTGAGGAATTTGATGAGCGCACCGTTCTTCGGCAATCCGCGATGCGCCCGGAGCAGGGCCATGCCGCCGGTCTCCAACTGCTCCTTGGATGCGCTGCCATCATTCAGTCCGGCAAGGTTGTCCTTCGCCTCCTTCAACAGGCGCGTCACCAGTTGCCGCTGTGCATTGTACAACCTCTCCACACGCGGCTTGAACTCGTCGAACTGGTGTACTTCACCCTTCGGTGTCGGGCCGCTGATGATGAGCGGGGTCCGGGCATCGTCGACCAGTACGGAATCCACTTCGTCCACGATGGCATAGTGGTGTTTGCGCTGCACCAGCGC
>JAHEFL010000161.1 GCA_024640205.1 Flavobacteriales bacterium
CAAATACAGCAGGGAGACCGCCGAGCAGCTCATCGGAGCGCAAGGGGAATTGCACCTGAACCTGTTGAAGTGGAAGCTGGACCATCATTACAAGGTCCAATGCGTGTTCGGCAGTCCGCGTATCCCCTATCGTGAGACGATCCGCAAGCCGGCGGAGGCCAGCTACAAACACAAGAAACAGACAGGAGGTGCAGGGCAGTTCGCAGAGGTCCACCTGAGGATAGAGCCCTGGCACGAGGGCATGCCGGAACCGCAGGGAGTCAGTGTTCGAGGCAAGGAAGAGCACGACCTCGTAACGGGAGGCAAGCTGGTCTTCTACAACTGCATCGTGGGTGGCGTCATCGACAACAAGTTCATGCCGAGCATCCTGAAAGGCGTGATGGAGAAGATGGAACGCGGTCCGTTGACGGGGTCACCGGCCCGTGACGTGCGGGTGATCGTGCACGACGGGAAGATGCATACGGTGGATAGCAACGATGTCAGCTTCAAGATCGCCGGTATGATGGCGTTCAAAGAGGCGTTCGAGGTGCGGGTACCGACCGACCTGATGGGCGAGGTGATGACGGATCTGCAGAGCCGTAGGAGCATCGTCATGGGCATGGACAGTCAGGGGCGGTACCAGATCATCAAGGCATTGACCCCCTTGGCCGAACTGGACCGCTACAGCACCACGTTGCGCAGCCTTACACAGGGGCGTGGCACATACACGGAGAGGTTCCATGCCTACCAACAGGTGCCTGTCGAGGTGCAGAACAAGTTGGTCCATGATCATACCGATGAAGGCGTCATGGCCTGAGGCTGCGAACCTCCATGTTCACGTGAGATCCTAAGGCCGGATCAATCCGCCCATTCCGCTTGGAACGGAGACCCGATCGTTGCTGCGGTCCACATCCGCCGTTCGCCGCAGGGGATCGAGTACCACTTCTCTCAAGTCCTTGAGCGTTCCCGGTACAACGAAGGTGTACGTGGGGTCGGTCCATTGCCATGCCGGCAGGATGGCGAACGGATACTCCTCGGTGCCGGGCGTTTTCGACCCCAACGCGAGCGACAATGGAACATGGAAGTGTTGCTGTCCATCATCGGTGCCCACCAGAACGAGATCCACGGGCATCACCATACCACCGATCCGCTCCAGCGTGATATGCAACTCGCCATCCACCTCGAGCACCTGCTGTATACCGATGTCCAATGTTCGCGTGGTATTCACCCATTCATCAAAATACCAGTCCAGCTCAAGACCGCTGGTCGCCTCGAAGACGCGTTCCATATCGACCGGGTCCGGATGCTTGAATCTGCACGCATCGTAGTAGCGCAGGAACCCGGAACGCAGGTTCTTTTCGCCGATCACCGCACCCATCTGGTGAAGGAGCAACTCCCCGAAATTGTATGCCGTGACCCCGTATGCGAAATTCGTTTCGAAGTGGTCGGCGTGAATGACAGGCGCCTCGTGCTTTCCGCTTTCCACCAATGCGTAGTAGCCCGAGTATGCGTTCAAATGTGAACTCTCGCTCCGGGGAAAGAGATGCGCCATCACCTCTTTTGAGGCGTATTCGGTGAAGCCTTCATCCATCCATGGATAGCGGCCTTCGTTGCTGGCCATCATACCATGAAACCAACTGTGAACGAATTCATGAACGCTGACACCAACGAGGCTGCCCAAACGGCGCTTGCCCGTGATCATCGTCAGCATCGGATATTCCATACCGCCATCACCGCCTTGCACGAAGCTGTACCGGGGCCAGGGATACGCACCGAAGTGTTCGTTCATGTAAGCCATGGCCTTTTCCATGTAGCCCGGAAGTTCATTCCATACCTCGGCGATCTCCGGGTCTGGCCTATGGAAGAAGTGCAACTCCGTGCCACCTTCCAGCTCGCGCACGGAATGCACATACTCCTTATCCGCCGCCCATGCGAAGTCATGCACATTCTTGGCTTGGAAGTGCCAGGTGAGCTTATCGCCTGCAGGTCGTTCGAACCGCTTCCTGCCAAGAGGATACCCATGTCCGATCCGATGCGGATCCATCAAGGTCCCGGTGCTGGCAATGGTATACGCACTATCCATCGTGATACGCACGTCGAGATCACCCCAGACCCCGTGGAACTCACGTGCCACGTACGGATAGGCATGCCAACCACGTTCGTCATACTCCGCCAGTTTCGGGTACCACTGGGTCATCGTGTACGCGATCCCCTCGGAATTGTTCCTTCCGCTCCGGCGGATCTGGACCGGTACCTGACCGACGAATGAATAGGCCAGTGTCGTGCTCCTATTCGGCAGGATCGCGCGCGGCAACGTCACTTTGAGGACGGTCCCCATGTGCTCCAATGGGACCTCCTTACCCTGTTGCGCCATATCCTTCACGATCAACTCCCCCATTTGATGTGGTTCGAGATCAGCGATCCGGTCCCCGATCCTGCTGTCGGGATCCTCGATGGTCCTGGACCTCACGTCCATTTCACTGCCTGGCCGGAACGCATTCGGATAGAGATGAAAGAAGAGCTCCTTCAGGGTATCGGGGCTGTTATTGGTATAGGTAAGCTGCGCTGATCCTGTGTAGCGATGGGTCCGGACATCCAATTCGATATCCATCGAGTAGTCCACATGCTGCTGCCAGCCATCACATTGGGCAAGTGAAGTGACGGAAAGGATCGCCATGCCGAATGCAATAGCGCCATGAATGGGACCTAGGTTGACCGATAACATGGGGCAAAGAAACAGGAAGAGCCTAGTTCAGGCGTCGTGCATCCGATCAGGAAAGGAGGCGCTGCCGGAGCGCGAACTCCAACTGACGGTTCATGGCTTCCAGTCGCGACGTGTAGGCGACACGTTCCGCCTCGGCCAACACTTCCTTGTGGGCCAGCTCCACCGCTCTCACAAGCTGGTCGTTGACCCAGGGCTTGGCAAAGTAGTTCGACACTCCCCCCTTGTTCACGGCCTCAATGATCGCTTCCAGATCCGCGTAGGCCGTCACCAACATCCTTCGAACCGATGGATAGCGGTCCCGCACATGAGCGAGCAACTCGCTACCACGGGTTCCAGGCATACGCTGGTCCGCAATGACCACATGCACGCTATTGGTTTCCAAGTGACGCATCACCTCCTCCATATTTGCCGCAAGTAAGATGTTCATGGAATGACGGAACGCGGCACGGAACGCCTGTCTGTTGGCGGCATCATCATCCACGAACACGACGCAGGGTAGCGCGCCTTGGGAATAATTGATGTTCTGTGCTTCCATGGACCAGGATCCCGTCGTACGAGGCTCGCCGCCTGGGGTTTCATAATGAATTGTTGATAATTTGTTAATAACTTATTGTTGATTAGCTTCGACCCCTGTAAGGAATCTTGGACAGCTCCTTTCGACCTCTTTCATGGACCCTTTGTTCGAAGCGCTGGAACGCGCTCCTTCCTATGATACTGGCCTGTTCCGACCTGTCCTTTTCAGGGCATCGGATCGAAGCGATCGGGCTGCGCTGCTCGCTCTTTTGGGCAACGACCCAGGGATCAAGGTCCATGATCGGCTATTAGATCAGCTCATAGAGCTCGTTCGCTCCTTGAACCCGGGCATTCGATCCACTCGGCCGGAGCTCGAACAGGCCGCGCGTGACCACCTGAAAGGTATCCCCATCGAACACTATGGCGTTTGGGTCCATTACCCCTGGTCCCACCGCTTGGTGCATATCCTGGATGAAGCCGAGTTCGCCCTGGTCCGAACGGACCGGAACCGGAACAAGATCACGCGGACCGAACAAGCCCGATTGTCCACCAAGAAAGTAGGCGTGATCGGGCTCAGCGTGGGCCAGAGCATCAGCTTGACCATGGCGCTGGAACGAAGTTTCGGCGAGATCCGGCTGGCCGATCACGACACGCTCGAGCTGAGCAATCTGAACCGTATCCGCAGCGGAGTGCATGAATTGGGCCTGTCGAAAGTGATCAATACTGCCCGGGAGATCGCCGAGCTGGACCCCTACCTCCAGGTCACCTGTTTCACGGATGGGATCACCCGTGGGAATATGGACCGCTTCCTGTCCGAAGGTGGTAAGATCGATGTGTTGGTGGAGGAGTGTGACAGTGTGGATGTCAAGCTCTTCGCTCGGCAACGGGCCCGCGCCCATGGCATTCCCGTGATCATGGATACCAGCGATCGCGGGATGTTGGACATCGAGCGCTTCGACCTGGAACCCGATCGCCCCATCCTTCATGGACTTGTTGATCACCTGGACCTGGACGCCGCCGCGAAGGCGCGGACCGCCGAGGAAAAACTTCCTTTCATCCTGCCGATCGCAGGCATCGCTGAACTGAGCAAACGCATGAAGGCCAGTATGCTCGAGGTGGAGAATTCCATCGTGACCTGGCCTCAACTTGCGAACAGCGTAATGCACGGCGGTGCGGTGGGCGCGGATCATTACCGCAGGATCGCGTTAGGGGAGCCTGTTCCCAGCGGACGGTGGTACATGGAAAAAGTCATTCCGAGAGGTTCCCATGGCAACCCAGTGGACCGTTCGGATGCCCTGGTGGAAGACCATGCGCCACAAGAGATCACGCTCGATGACATGTTGGCAAGATCCATCAGCCATCCCGAAGCGCGCGGGTTGGACCCGAACGATGCCAGATTGATGTGTGAAGCTGGGTCGCTCGCGCCGTCAGCAGGAAATATGCAACCCTGGCGATTCCTATACACGGACGGGGCCATCCATCTTTTCCATGCCCATCCACCGGAACGCCTTGTGATGAACGCTGGGGGTATGATCAGTGCGATCGATATGGCCTGTTGCATCGAGAACATGGTGTTGAAGGCTGCCCAGCTGGGCATCGCGCTTCACGTGGACGTCCTGCCGGTCGCCTCGGACCCACAATACGTCGCCGCCATCACTGTCCGTGAAGGTGCCGTCCCTCCTTCCAAGGATGCCTTGGTCGAACTCATCCAGGATCGCTGCACCAACCGGCATCGGTATAATGGTGACCCCTTACCCATGCGCGCCTTGGAGGACATGGCCCTGGCCACGGCAATGATCGAAGGCTGTCAGGCACACTTCGTACAGGATCCATCCTCGATCGCAACGGTGGCCGATATCGTTGGCAGAGCAGAGCAACTGCGTATGCTGGACCCCGAGGGTCATGGCGAATTGTTCAACCGGGAGATCCGATGGACACCAGAGGACGCCGCACGAACGCGCGATGGTCTGGATCTGGATTCCTTTGAGCTGAAGGCTACCGAACGGGTCGGTCTATCCGTTGCCGCTGATCCCGAAGCCATCGCCCTGCTTCGTGAATGGAAGGCGGGCAGTGGGTTCCAGGACATCTCAGGAGATCCCATCCGGACCTCCTCCGCGGTGGTATTGATAAGTAGCGCGTCGGACGATCTGAATGGGATCATTGCGGGCGGAAGAGCCCTGCAACGGTGCTGGTTGTCCGCCACCCGATCGGGAATTGCGGCTCATCCCATTGCGGCACCCATC
>JAHEFL010000162.1:0-1824 GCA_024640205.1 Flavobacteriales bacterium
CACTTTCCAGGATACCGATGAGCATGTGTTCCACACTGGCGAATTCATCACCGAACTCCTTCAGTGCGGCCTGTGCCTTGGTCAATGCTTCGCTGCTGTGGCGCGAAAGGCTGTTCTGTCCACCGCTCACCTTGGGGTAGCCTTGCACGATGCGATCCAATGCCTGCTGCATCGCAGGGAGGTTCACGTTCAGTTTCTTCAGAAGGAAGGGCGTCACGTCCGCGTCCACTTCCAGGATGCCTTTCAAGAGGTGGCCGTTCTCCAGCATCTGCTGGCCGTATCCACTGGCGATGGTCTGCGCTTGTTGGATGGCTTGCTGTGAACGGATGGTGAATTTGTTGAGGTCCATCTGGTGTTGTTGGTTGGTGCGGGTCGAGGGTTGCAGGCTCAACAGCGCGCAGCCCGTTCATCAAGCCCTGCTCCATGAAGGTAGAACGGAAGATGTGACAGCAAATGACGATGGTCAGTGCCAGAAAGTCCAGTGAGGACAAGCCTTTCCGGACGAAATGGCCGGACCATGATACATCAATAGCTGGCACGGTGAGCAAGGCAGCATACTATAGCTTGTGTGTTCGTCAATGGTTCAGCAAACTATTGCGAGGCACCTAAATTCGGGGGCTTTCAGCCCATGGACTTCGCCCCCATTGCCGCCGGTGATCGCAGCGCCTTCGAGGCCCTGTTCCGCCTGCACTACCGTGCCCTGTGCGGCTTCGCGATGAGCTACGTGAAGGATGCGGAACAAAGTGAGGATCTGGTGCAGGACCTCTTCTTCCGGATATGGCTGGACCGCGAGAAGCTTACGATCACCACCTCCATCAAGGCCTACCTGTACACCTCGGTGCGCAACCGCTGCCTGAATGAGGTGAAGGCACGGGCGCGGATGCGCGTGTACGACGAGGCTGTGGATGAGCGGACACAGGAGGAGGGAAGGGGTGAGGACGAGCACAGCGAGCGCATCGCCCGGGTGCAGGCCGCCATAGAGCTGCTGCCGGAGGAGCGGCGAAAGGTGTTCAAGCTGAGCCGCTATGAGGGTTTGAAGTACCGCGAGATCGCGGAGCGCCTGGGCATATCGGTGAAGACCGTGGAGAACCAGATGGGCAAGGCGCTGGGCACCTTGCGCGAGGAATTGGCCGACCTGGTGCCGCTGCTGCCGTGGTTGTTCTGGTTGGGCGAAGGGGGAGGATAGGGGTATTTGGATGCAGGATTGTCTTGATAGGTAAGACCGTGGAAGGATCACCCATCGATAGCGAGTTGTTGGCGAAGTACATCGCCGGGGAAGCGGATGCTGCCGAGCGCGGCACCGTGCGCGCCTGGACGGAGGCTTCGCCCGTCAATGCGGAGGAGCTGGAGCGCATGGGCCGCATCTGGGAGTGGGGTGCCGCTGCCGAGCTGCGCACGGAATGGGATACCGACGCAGCATGGAACAAGCTGAACACACGGATCGAAGGGCAGGGAGGAGGCGGGAAGCTGATCCCCCTGGCAGGTCGCACGAACGTACTACGTTGGGTAGCGGCGGCGGCGGTACTCACCGGCCTAGTCTTCGCGATCCGCTGGTTCATGCAGCCGGCCACGGAACGCTATACCGCGGAGGCGGTGCACCTCACCACGCGGCTCGCGGACAGCAGCCAGGTCACCCTTTCACCGGGGTCCCGGATGGATGTGCGCCTGGCGAATAAGCGCAGCGTGAAGCTCCAGGGCGAGGCCTATTTCGAGGTGCAGCGCGATGAGCAGCGCCCCTTTTCGGTGGAGAGCGGCGAGGTGCTGGTGACGGTGCTGGGCACCGCCTTCGAGGTGAGCGCGTACGATACCTCGGAATTCGTGCTG
>JAHEFL010000162.1:1834-5446 GCA_024640205.1 Flavobacteriales bacterium
CGTGCAGGCCGGGGACGACGCACTGGAACTGACGGCCGGGCAGCATGCCCGTTTTGACAAGGGCCGGCACTTCCTGGAGCGCAAGGCCGCGCCACCGGCCGAGGCCTGGGGCCTGCGCATTCTGCAGTTCGAGGAGGCCGGGTTGCAGGAGGTGGTGGCCCAGTTGGAGCGGTTGTATCCCGTGCGCATCACCTTGGCCCATGAGGGGCTGGAGCGCTGCAAGCTCACCGCCGATTTCGACGATGAAACGATCGAGGTCATCCTCGACGTGATCGCTGAAACATTCGGCCTGGAACTGGAACGGAACGTGAACGGATTTCTATTGGATGGGAGCGGCTGCTGATACGGAACGGGAGCGTGGATGGCGATCCGGCCTGCTGGCTCTGCTATGCTACCTGTTCGCCGTGGCCGTGAATGCCCAGTCCATCCTGAACCGGCGCGTGACCGTGCACGCGGAACAGGTGCGCCTGAGTACTGCGCTTTCCCTGCTTGCCCGGGAAGGCGGCTTCAAGCTGAGCTACAACGCCGCCGTGGTGCCCGGGGATAGCAGCGTGAACGTGGATGCGGTGGAGGAGAAGGTGCAGCGCGTGCTGGAGGGCTTGCTGCCCGGCCACCTGCGATGGAAGGAAAGCGGCGGCCACCTCATCATCACCGGGGAGGTGGGGCGCAAGCAGCGCTTCTCCACTGCGGGCAGTGTGGTCGATGCGCACACCGGAACGGGCATCGCGCGGGCCTCGGTGTTCGAAGTGCGGCGTAGCCATGCGGTCATCACCACGGATGCCGGTGCCTTCACCATCGAGCTCAGCGGGGAGTTGGAACGGACACCGCTCCGCATCTCGCGTCACGGCTACCAGGATACCATCGTCTTTGTTCAGCGGGATGGAACGGTGGGCCGTGTGGCCCTTTCGCCCCTGGACGAACCGGACCGGATCGACCCCATCTGCCACTTCGATCGTTGTGGGGTGGAGGAGCTGGGCATGGCCCGCCTGTTGGTGCCTGCTTCCCAAATGGATCAGGCTTACAACCTGGATTTCACCGAGCGCCGCACCTGGCAGTTCTCGCTCATCCCCACGGTCAGTTCCAACGGCGAGATCAGCGGTTCGGTCATCAACCGCTATTCCTTCAACCTGCTCGGGGGCTATGCCCGTGGCTTGGAGGGGGTGGAGGTAGGCGGGGTGATCAACATGGAAAGCGATGATGTGCGCGGCCTGCAGATCGGTGGTGTGGCCAACCTGGTGGGCGGGCATACACGCGGGGTACAGCTGGCGGGCGGCATCAACCACAGCATGCGCTCGCTGGAAGGCCTGCAGGTAGCCGGTCTGGGCAACACGGTATGGGACACCCTGGGTGGTGTGCAGCTGGCCGGCGGCGCGAACATCGTGAAGCGCGGCATGACCGGTACCCAGATCGTGGGTGGCGCGAATGTTTCCCTGGGTGACCTGAACGGTGTGCAGGTGGCGGGGGGCGTGAACGTGACCCACGGTACGGTGAACAAAGCACAGGTGGCCGGTGGATTGAATTATGCCCGCAGCGTGAATGGTGGGCAGGTGGCCGCTGGCGTGAACGTATCCTTGGACAACGTGGGTGGCGGGCAGGTGGGACTGGGGTCCAACTATGCGCGCACCGTGTCCGGCGGGCAGGTCACCTTTGGCATCAACGTCGCGTGGAAGGAGGTGGAAGGTGGCCAGGTGGGTGTGCTCAATGTGGCAGGTCGCTGTTTGGGCGGGCAGGTCGGTATCCTCAATTTCAGCGATACCATCTCCGGGGGGGCGGTGGGCATCCTCACTGTCGCCCTCAAGGGATACCACCGCTTGGATGTCATTTCGAACGACCTCATGCCGCTGTCATTGCGTATCCGAACGGGTACCCGCGAGTTCCACAACATCCTTGGATACTCCCCGCCGGTCGCTGAGGATCAACGCTGGGGATTCCTCTATGGCTTCGGCTTCGAGCCCAAGTTCGGTACGAGCTTCCTCAACATCGACCTCACCGCGGAACAGATCACGGAACAGTTGGATTGGGTGGATGCGATGAACATCGTAGGGCGCTTCGGCATTTCCTACGGGGTGCTCATCAAGGAACGCCTCGCCATCACCGCAGGCCCGGCCTTCAACGTGCTGTTCACCGATTGGAGGGATCGGGACACGGGGGAATTCCTCAGCCGCCTGGCACCGGCTGACCCCTTGTTCGAGGAGCTGGACCACAACCGACGGATCTCCGGCTGGCTCGGCTGGAACGCCTCGGTGGGCCTGCGTTTCTGAGGCATAGATAGTTTTTTTCGGGGTGGAGTAGGGGTATTCGGGCGCTCCCTTGTCATAGGGGAAACGAAACCCTACCATGCAACGCACGAACTACCTTCCCTTGATCGCCGCTCTCCTGATCGGCCTTCCCTTCTCCGCCTCCGCCCAACGTGCCGAGGAGCCTGCCATGCGCACGCTCATCGGTGGCGACCAGGAAATGAGCCACGGCGGCTGGGGTGCACCCTCCATCCATTACACCCGTGTCCTGGACCAGGATGCCTTGCTCGTTGGTGCTCGCGGCGGTTGGATCATCAACCACCGCTTCACACTCGGACTTGCCGGACATGGCCTGGTGACCGACGTGTCCAACACGGACTACGACCGCTACCTGGTGGACAATGGTACCGTCCTGCGCAACCGGAGCCGCTTCTTCATGGGTTACGGTGGATTGTTACTGGAACCGGTCATCGCCTACCGCTCACCCATCCACATCTCGCTGCCCATCCTTATTGGCGCAGGGGGTTGCGGCTACGGCTACAACAGCGACTGGCCGCATGAGTTCGACCCGTACACCTGGCAGGATGATGCACAGGCCTTCTTCGTGGTTGAACCGGGCATCGAGATGGAGATGAACATCATACCGCTCGTTCGCGTGGGCGTGGGTGCTTCCTACCGCTATACCTCGGATGTCACCCTGCCCGCCACGGCCAAGGATGCCCTGCACGGATTCAATGCCGGTGTCACCATCAAGGTGGGGTGTTTCTGAACACCGCTCCTCCTGAACAAGAACCACCCATCCATTAGCTATTACCGAATTGTAACCGATCGCAGCCCGGTGCGTCCGATGCGCGAACACCAGACCCTAAGACCATGAAACCGTTGACCCTCCTCTTTGCTTCCATGCTGCTGCTGATGAGCGCTACTACTCATGCCCAGGTACAACAGCAGTCCGTGCGCGGCACCATCACCGATACCGACACGCGCCAGCCGCTCATCGGAGCCACCGTCGTGGTGGTGGGTAGCGACCCCATCATCGGCACCACCACCGACCTGGATGGCCGCTTCACTTTGGAACAGGTGAAGGTCGGTCGCATCGCTCTGCAAGTGCGCATGCTCGGCTACGAGGAACAGGTGCTCGCGAACCTGCTCGTCACCAGTGCCAAGGAGCTGCTTGTCGAAGTGCGTATGCAGGAGTCGTTGACGCAATTGCAGGAAGTAGTGGTGAGCGGTAAGAAAGGCCACGGTGAAGTGCGCAATGACATGGCCATGATCAGTGCCCGGAAGATCAGCGTGGAGGAAACTTCGCGCATGGCGGGGGGGATCAACGATCCCGCACGCATGGTGAGCGTGTTCCCCGGTGTGGCCAACGATC
>JAHEFL010000163.1 GCA_024640205.1 Flavobacteriales bacterium
AGGCACAGATCAAGGAGCGGAATGATGTTGCCTTGGATGCCACGGACAACCATTATGCGTTGCGTTCGATGGACGCGCAATTGGACGTTCAAAAGCGGATGCTCGTCGAGAGCATCCGCATGATGCGTAAACGAGCTGAGGAGAGGCAGAACGATCTGGTAAGGCATATGGATGGTTTCGAGAGCCAGTTCCGATCACTCCCGGAAAAGGAACTGCAATACGCCCGCATAGAGAGGGTTTTTTCCATTAATGAGAAATATTACACCCAGCTTCTCGAAAAGGATATTGAATACCGGATCAGCAAGGCCGGTTCGGTATCAGAGAACAGGATATTGGAGAATGCCTCCTTTGCCTCTATTCCGATAAGCCCTCGGCGGAGCTTCGTCTTCACCTCGTACATGGTGATCGGATTGGTCATCTCCATGCTGATCGTACTGGTCAGGTATATCCTGCATGACAACATCACCTCGCTCCACGACATTGCGAAACTTTCGAACGCCAGTATCGGGATCCTCGGCATGATACCGAAATACAAGAAGGATATCCCCATCTCGCAATTGCTCATAGACAAGAATCCAAAATCACTGATCGCTGAAGCCTTCCGCAGCATCCGTACTAACCTTCAGTTCGTGGACAATTCATCGGGAACCAAGCTGATCGCCATCACCAGCACCATTTCCGGTGAAGGAAAGACCTTCGTTGCCATGAACCTGGCTGGGATCATTGCTATCAGCGGTAAACGGGTCGTTATCCTTGACCTGGATATGAGAAAACCCAAGATCCACTTGGGCTTCGGTGTGGAGAATTCGAAAGGGATGAGCACCCTGCTTATCGGGAAGGACTCATTTGAAATGTGCATCCGGAAAAGCTCGATCTCGAACCTTGATTTCATCACGGCCGGCCCGATCCCACCAAACCCATCAGAGTTGATCATCAGCGATAGGATGACGCAACTACTGGACGAACTGAGGCAGATGTACGATGTGGTACTCGTTGACAATCCGCCGGTAGGCCTTGTTACGGACGGGATCCCGATGATCCAGAGGGCGGACTATCCCATCTACATTTTCCGTTCCGATTACAGCAAGAAGCAGTTCGTTCAGAACGTGGACCGCCTGATCAACGAGAACAACATCACTCGATTGAGCACAGTGTTGAACGGAGTCGATATCGACCGGAACAAGTACGGATACAATTACGGCTATGGGTATGGCTACGGGTATGGCTACGGGTATGGCCAATCCTATGGTGGGGGGTATTACGAAGAAAAGGCAACGACCAAGAGGCGTACCGGGCCATTGGGCTGGTTATTCGGCAGATCGTGATGGAGATCCTTAGAACTGATATTCCGGGTGTATTGAGACTGAGGCCACGGATCTTCGAGGATGGACGTGGTCATTTCTTGGAAACATTCAACGAACATTCGTTCAAGGAAGCGATCGGCTCCGATGTGAAATTCGTCCAGGACAACGAGAGTTATTCGCATCGAAATGTTCTCCGTGGACTTCACTTCCAGGCAGAACCGCGTGCACAAGGCAAATTGGTTCGTGTGGTCCGAGGGGCGGTGCTGGACGTGGTTGTTGATATCCGGAAGGATAGCCCTACCTACGGGCGGCATTTCAAGCAACGCTTGGATGGCAGGAACAAGGAAATGCTATGGATACCAGCTGGGCTGGCCCATGGTTTCCACGCACTGGAGGACGGGACGGTCTTTGTATACAAATGCACGGATTACTATGCACCGAGCACCGAACGGACGATCCTTTGGAACGACCCTGACCTTGCCATTGACTGGGGGGTGACCGACCCGATCGTGAGCGAAAAGGATCGGGATGGAGTTCTTTTGCGGAACGAAAGTGTCGGACCAACGCCCTGACCCTTTTTGCATGTACAGCGGCCCCCAACTTTTCCTGATCTATTCCGGATTGTTCTTCACGGCGCTCGTGTTCAGCCTGTTGATAAATTCCCTTTTCATGCGCTTTGCCCGTACACTGGGTATCCGCGAACAGGATCCGCTCATGCCGCGTTGGAGCAGCGATGCCAAACCGGCCTTCGGTGGTATCGGGTTCTTCATCCTTTTCCTGGGATGTTTCTCCCTCCACGGCGTTCTTTTCCCAGGGAAAAGCAGTGAAGTATTGAGGCCCGAGTTGTTGGGGCTCCTCACCGCCACAGCGCTCGGATTTCTGATGGGCCTCGCTGACGACGCGTACAATACACGTCCCATACTGAAGTTCATTGTTCAGATTCTTTGTGGTGTCATCTTGATCGCTTCAGGCACGCGGATAGAGCTCTTTTCAGCGTCATCCGCCAACAATGCACTCACGATATTCTGGGTGGTTGGTATGATGAATTCGATCAATATGCTGGACAACATGGATGGGATAGCCACCGTGGTGGCCATGGCGATCCTCGCAGCAGGGATCCTCGTCCTCGTGTTCGTCGGACCGATGGACCCTGCGTTCATGCTTCTCTTCGTTGGCTCTTTAGCGGCCTTGGGAGGATTCCTCTTTTTCAACTGGCACCCTTCCCGGATGTTCATGGGCGACACCGGAAGCCAGTTCCTGGGCGTACTACTGGCCTTCATAGGCATCCGTTTCTTCTGGAATGCACATGGCATTGGATCAATGGCCGAACCCGGACGCCAGGTACTTGGTACGCTCATCGTATTCCTTCTTCCCATCGTGGACACCACCGTGGTGACGATCAACCGGATCTTCCGCGGTAATTCCCCATTCGTAGGTGGAAGGGATCACACGACACATCACCTCGGATATGCAGGATTCAGTGATGGACAGGTCGCCTTGGCGTTCTGCGGGATGTCCCTGCTCAACCTCTTCCTTACTTTTGTGATCATACGGTTCATACCAGTTTGGGGAAGTATCCACTCTGTGATCTTCTCCGGTTATGTCCTGGTGATCTTCGGAACGTTGTTCGTTCTGACCAGGAAGTGGAAGGGACACGTGGTCGAATGAGGAACTCGTTCCAACAGCCTCTGCGCATTGCGCTGTGGACAGGCTTGCTGATCATTGGATCGGTGCTTGTGAACCTGCTCTCCTCCTCGAATTCGAACGCCGACAGTGATGCGGATCACTTGCGGCGATTCAACTCGAACTACCAGGTATTCTCCTTGACCATTCCCAACGAACTAAGCTTTTGTGGCGAAGCGGTCCCATTGGAGCGTTTGGACGTTCGTGAACGGCTGGACAGGGAATTGCTCGTCAATACGTATTGGCAGAGCAACACCTTGTTGGCCCACAAAAGAGCGGCCCGATGGTTCCCGTTGATAGAAGCGATCCTCCTTAGGGAAGGTGTTCCGGATGACATGAAATACCTGGCATTGATCGAAAGCGGCTTCACCAACACGGTTTCACCGTCCGGTGCTGCAGGGTATTGGCAGTTCCTCAAGGAAACCGGTGCTTCCTACGGGCTTGAAGTGAACAACGAGGTGGATGAACGTTACCACGTGGAGAAAAGCACGGAAGCCGCATGCCGCTACCTGCAAGCAGCGCAGGCCAAATTCGGCAGTTGGACCCTTGCTGCAGCAGCGTATAACATGGGGCCCGGCGGCGTGGGCAAGCAGATCGAAAGACAGCATCGGAACGATTACTACGACCTATTGCTGCCGGAGGAAACATCCAGGTACCTGTTCCGTATCCTCGCCATGAAGGAGATCATCCGGGATCCGGAGCGGTATGGGTTCCACATTCGGGATAAGGATCTTTATGCTCCGTATCGTACCCGGGCCGTTGACGTGAACGGCTCCATTCCGGACCTGGCCTTGTTCGCGATCGAACAAGGTTCCGATCACAAGACCTTAAGGCTCCTGAATCCCTGGCTGAGGGAGAACGGGCTGACCAATAAATCAGGTAGGACCTATCGCTTGCTGCTCCCTGCGGAAGGCTTCAATAGCTTCGAGCCATAGCACGGACCCGACATTGCCAATCCCTGCTTTGAACGATCGATCGGACCCCGGACCGGAGGGGTCCCCAACTGCCATCGAGGACCACGATCACATTGAGGTGTTCGGCGCCCGTGTGCACAACCTGAAGAATATCGATGTGCGCATTCCACGGGATCGTTTCGTGGTGATCACGGGCTTGAGCGGAAGCGGTAAAAGCAGTCTGGCGTTCGATACCATACATGCCGAAGGACAGCGGAGGTATATCGAGACCTTCAATGCATACGCCCGCCAGTTCCTGGGTGGCATCGAACGACCCGATGTGGACCTGATCACAGGCCTGAGCCCGGTGATCGCGATCGAGCAGAAGACCATAGGTCGCAATCCCCGGAGTACGGTCGGGACCGTGACGGAGATCTATGACCTCCTCCGTTTGCTCTTTGCCCGGGTTTCGGATGCGTTCAGCCATGTGACCGATGAGCCCATGGTGCGTTACACCGATCGTCAGATCGTGGACCTCATCTCGAAGGAATATAGAGGGGATGAGATCCTCGTGCTGGCTCCCTTGATCAGGGGCCGCAAGGGACATTATCGCGAGCTCTTTGAACAACTGCTGAGGCAGGGCTTTCTCCGGGCTCGCGTGGATGGCGAGGTGATCGAGATCACGAGCAGGCCACGATTGGACCGTTACAAGGTGCACGATATCGAGTTGGTCGTGGATCGGATCAAGGCCGGTTCAGGCAATGAAAAACGGCTCGCGGAAACAGTGGCAACCGCACTCAAGTACGGGAAAGGGAATGTTCTGGTCGTTGGTGTGAAGGGAGGCGAACCACGTTACTTAAGCAGGCATCTCATGTGCCCCACAAGTGGCATCGCCTATGAGGAGCCCGAACCGAACCTGTTCAGCTTCAACAGTCCTTACGGCGCATGCCCCCGATGCAGCGGATTGGGACAAGTGACCGAAGTGGCTCTGGATAAGATCGTCCCGGATCAAAAGAAAAGCGTGCGCAAGGGAGCGATCCTTCCCTTGGGCAAATTCCGCTCTTCCTGGGTCTTCAAACAGATAGAGGCCGTGCTCGCCAATTTCGGACACGACCTGGACACGCCCTTCGAGGAGATGGACGAGGCCGTGGTGGCGGCCATTCTCAATGGAATGGATGAACCCCTCCGGGTGAGCAGCAGTATCGGTCTCAGTGATCGGACCGTTCAGTTCGAGGGGATCATACCGTTCGTACTGGAGCAAGCGGAGGACGGACCCAAGAGCGCGCAGAAATGGGTGGCCGGGTTCACGCACATGGTCCAATGTCCGGAATGCGGCGGGGAGCGATTGAAGAAGACCGCTCTTCACTTCCGAATCGAGGGTCGCAATATCCATGATCTGGCATGCCTTCCCCTCCAGGAACTGCACACTTTCGTGAACGGGCTGGACCAGCGGCTCGAAGGCACCAAGGCAGTGATCGCCAAGGAAGTGGTGAAGGAGATCGCTGCCCGTACGAGCTTCTTGTTGGATGTAGGCCTGGAATACCTGA
>JAHEFL010000164.1 GCA_024640205.1 Flavobacteriales bacterium
AGATATTCCACATGACCCTTATGCAGAATTTCGAAGCAACCATTGGTGAATACGATGCGGTCCCCCTTCATACGCCAGATGTTGCACAGGCGCTGTAGGTCCAGGAGGTTCTTGATGCGCTTGTCCGTAGCGGGTATCGTGGCTGTTTCAGAGCTCATGTGCTTCGGTTCACCCTGTCACGGGCCGTTTAGTGGATCGCGAGGTCAAAAGTAGCGATAGCCCACCGAGCGCGATGATCATTACCGTCTGAGCCGTCCACAGCAACCATCCCATGGCCAGTGCATCGGGTCTTATTAGTCCGCCGCCTTCCGGGGTCGCCATGTACACACCAACGATGAGCGCAACAAAGGCTGGATATGCGCCTATACCTCCTTGGACCAGAATGATCCCGATGGAGCCTGCAATGAATCCTGCCATCACCCCTGCGAACGGCACTGCTGCGGTGGTCGGGATGGCGTAGAAACCGACCTGGAACATGGCGATGTACAGCAACCAGATCAAGATCGTATGGCCAATGAACGCAGAGCGGTGCCGCGTTCGAATTACCGAACCCACTCCTTCAAGGAATCCACTCAAGGTTTTTCTCAGCCGCATCCGGAAAGCAGGATTTCTGAAAGCCACCAACCCGCCAATGCTGAGGATGATCAGGGTGGCAAGGACGACCCAGGGCAGCCATCCCGAGCCACTGTCCTCGACATTGGTCAGATCTTCCCCACTGGCCCGGAAAGCGTTGATCTTCGCTCGGAAAAGCTCGATCTTATCCAATTGAAGAACGAGTGTGGTTCCGGCGATGGCCAGAAGCATCAAGATGTCCACGACACGCTCGGCCATGATCGTACCGAAGCCCTTTTCAAAAGGCACACCCTCGGATCGTCGGAGCAGCACCGCTCGCGTGGCTTCACCCGCTCTGGGTAACAGCATATTGATGAAATAGCCCGCCATCGTCGAATGGTAGGCATTCCAAAAACTTACTTCATGGCCTATGGGGCCAAGCAGGTACCGCCATCGCCACGCCCTGCTCAAATGGCTGGCCAGCCCGAACAGGATGGAAAGCCCGAGCCACCAGTGATCAGCCTGTAAAAAGGCAGCGAAGAGTTCGGATCGCTGTTGCTCGTCGAGTTGACGATAAAAGAACACCACCAACCACAGGCCCAGTGCGAGCGGTACAAGGATCTTCAGCCCACCGATCAGGGCTTTCTTCATCGGTTCAAGCCTTGAGCTTGTTGGTCTTCTCGTCAGGGAAGATGATCGTCGGTCGGAAACTCCTGGCCTCCTCGATGGGCATCGATCCGTACGCGACGATGATGACGATGTCACCGACCTGCGCTTTGCGCGCAGCCGGGCCGTTCAGGCTGACCGTTCCAGATCCCCTGGCTCCTTTGATAATGTACGTCTCTATGCGTTCCCCATTGTTCACGTTCACCACCTGCACCTTTTCGCCTTCCACCATACCAGCAGCGTCAATGAGGTCTTCATCGAGCTGTATGCTGCCGATATAATGCAGCGCCGCCTGGGTGACGGACACCCGGTGGATCTTGGCACGCATAACGTCGATTGTGATGGGCATGGGGTCGGGCAGGGGCGGCAAAACTAAGGTCCTTACACGGAACGCGGTATCCCTTCAACGATCGAGGGTCAGGTTGTCAATGAGCCTGATCTCCCCTGCGTAGGCCGCGATCAGTGCCACGGCACGGTCCGTTCCCTCCCAGGATTCCAGTGGCTTCAATGAAACGGGATCAACGATCCCGAAGTGATCCAATCGGATCCCGGGTTCGGTCCCCAGTATCATCAGGGCCACTTCGGAAGTGGCTTTCAGTGAATGCGCGAACGCCACGGATGCGGCTGCCCTTAAAGCCCGGTGCAGCACCGTTGCCTGCTTTCGTTGTTCAACACTCAGCAAGGAATTCCTTGAGCTAAGTGCCAGGCCGTCAGGCGCACGACGTGTCCGGCACGGCACGATCATCTCGGGCCATCGTTCCTCCCGGGCCACATGTCGGATGACACTCAACTGCTGCCTATCCTTCTCGCCGAAGTAAGCGCGATCAGGCCTTACATAATGGAACAGGCGTTCCACCACGTTCACAACACCCTGAAAGTGACCGGGCCTTGAGGCGCCTTCCCAAAGGAGTTCCAAGCCGCCCATATTGTGTTCCCGAGGAACGAGGCCAAGAAAAAGCTGCGAATCCTTCGGTATGAATAAAGCATGACAGCCGATACCGGCCAATAGCTCGCGGTCTTTTTCGAGTTGTCTTGGATAGCGCTCGAGGTCCTTTAAATCGTTGAATTGCAAGGGGTTTACAAAAATACTGCACACCACTTTACCACACTCTTCCATGGCTTGTGATACGAGTTCCAAGTGTCCTTGATGGAGTGCCCCCATCGTGGGTACGAAGCCTATTCGGTCCCCTTTGCGTCGGATCATGGCCGACCATTCCGCCATAGTGTCAGTATTTTCAATTATTTCCACGTCGGCAGCGGGTTTCAGAGCGATGGATCAGGGAATATCGAAGGGTGTTCGGTTGATGGAACGCTTGAAATTCTATATTTTTGTACCCGAATTCCACCCCCCAACATGAGTTTGAAGAACGCAAAGGTCCTGACCATTTCCCAATCGATCCATCCTTTTATGAACGGTCAGGAGGAGATGGCGAAGTTGACGCGGAACCTGCCACAAGGTATTCTGGATAGCGGGAATGAGATAAGGGTGTTCATGCCGAAGTTCGGTAGCATCAATGAGCGAAGGCATCAGTTGCACGAGGTTATCCGCCTTAGCGGGATGAACCTCATCATCAACGATACGGACCACGCCTTGTTGATCAAGGTGGCCAGTGTTCCGAGTGCCAGGATGCAGGTGTACTTCATCGATAATGAGGAATACTTCAAGCGCAAGGCTGGTACGCACAACAGTAGCGGCGAATTCTTTCCGGACAACGATGAGCGGGCATTGTTCTTCGGTCGCGGTGTTCTGGAAACGGTGCGCAAGCTGGGCTGGGTCCCGGATATCATCCATTGCCATGGCTGGATGACCGCATTCATTCCACTGTACGTGCGGCACCACTACACCGATGACCCTCACTTCGAGAATGCCAAGTTGGTGTTCAGTGTGTACGATCAGAAAGCAGAGAGCTTGGACAAGGACATCTCCAAGAAGCTTGTGCTGGAAGGATTCAATAAGGACCTGCTGAAGGGCTTGAGCAAACCGACAACGGACGACCTATACAAATTCGGTATGACGTACAGCGATGCTGTCGTCAAGGTCAGCCCGAAACTGAGTAAGAGCTTGGAAACCGCAGTAAAGGGTCTTGACAAACCATTGCTGGTGAGCAACGGTGCCGACCCCGTATTGGAGCATACCGAGTTCTACAACAATATTCTGGAGGAAGCGTTGGTCTGACCTTGGCCATGCTGGGAACCTTCACCTGTGCGGCGCGGCCCTGTAATTGGGCCGTGCCCTTGTTTATGGCCCTCCTCATGGTGGGCTCTTGCCGGGCACCGGACGAGGACCTCGGCCTGGACCTGCTACCTGGGGATCCATTAGGGGTCTTGGTGGATACCACCACGCTTAAGGCGTATTCATTCCAGGATACCGTGATCCGTACAAGCGGATTGACGAGGAACATGTTGGGCTCCTACTTCGACCCTCAGTTCGGGCTTGTCAATGCCGGCATCGTAACGCAGCTCAGGCTGAGCTCCAACAACGTTGGAGCGGGTCAGGACAATAGTGGGTTGGTGGCGGACAGCTTGGTCCTAGCCCTGGCCTTCGACGGGATCAATTATGCGTATGGGAACCTCAATGCCCAGATCTTCAGGGTGCATGAACTCGGTGAGTCCTTATCGCTGGACAGTGTGTACTATTCCGATGACGCACCGGTCGTGTTCCAAGGTGATCTGGTTGCCAACCGGGGTGGTCGCATCGTACCTCGCCCCTTGACCAAGCCTTTTATCGGCGGTGACAGCCTTCAGCCCCAGTTGAGGATCAGACTGGACCGGCAGTTGGCGGACCGGTTCATTTCTGCGTTCGGAACTCCGGACATGGTCGATAATGCGGCCTTCCTTGAATATTTCAAAGGGTTGTACATAACAGTGGACAATGGAGCGCAACTGCCCTTTCAGCAAGGGATCCTGTACTTCGCATTGTTGAACGTGGCCTCCAAGGCAACTCTCTATTACCACGATGACAACAATGAACCTGAGCTTTTGCGCTCCTTCGATCTCCTGATCGACCAGGGTAGTGCGCGCTATACCACTGTGGAGCATGACCGTGGTCAGGCCCTTGACCCGCGACTGTCGTTGGCGCTCGCTGATACGTCTGCGCCCGCTTCCGTGACCTTTGTTCAAGCCCTGGGGGGTGTCCGTACGGGGATCATATTCCCTAATATCCTGGACTATTCAGGTCGGGGTTTGATCCTGGCCAAGGCGGAATTGATCATTCCGCTGGATGGGACCTTTAATGCCTACCATCCTCCGCCGAACCAGTTGTTCATTTTCCGGAAGGATACGGCTGGCAAGGATGTGTTCCTTCCCGACCAGTTGGGAGGTCTGGGTGCGATCGATGGGAACTACCGCGCCGATGACAGGGAATATCGGTTCAACATCACGCGATACATCCAGGGCTTGTTGAACGGCAGTATAACCGGCAATAATGTGACCCTGGTCCCGGGTAGCAATGGCGTTACCGCGAACAGGGCGGTACTTGCGGGTCCGGATCGCAGTTACGAGCCCATGCGGCTGGACCTTATTTTTAGCACCTACTAGGGATCATGTGCGGGATCGTGGCATACCTCGGGGATAAGGAAGCGTATCCTATCCTCATCAACGGATTAAAGCGCCTGGAATACCGTGGATATGACAGTGCTGGTGTAGCGATCCTGAACGGGACGGACCTGAACGTGTTGAAATGCCAGGGAAAGGTGAGTGACCTGGAGGCCCATGTGGATGGAAAGGTCATCGCCGGAAGTGTTGGGATAGGTCATACGCGTTGGGCTACACACGGCCCACCCAATGATGTGAACGCACACCCTCATCAGAGTACGAGCGGTGATCTGGCGCTCATTCATAACGGGATCATAGAGAATTACGCCTCGATCAAAAAGGAACTTGCGCACCGTGGGCACACCTTTCGTAGCGATACGGACACCGAGGTGCTGGTTCACCTGATCGATGATATACAACGCAGTGAAAAGGTGGATCTGGCAGAGGCCGTGCGGCTGGCACTGAACAGTGTTGTGGGAGCATATGCGATCGTGGTGCTTGACCGCAAGGACCCGGAGGTGTTGGTCGCGGCCCGCAAGAGCTCACCGCTCGTGATCGGGATAGGGGACAATGGTGAGCACTTCGTCGCGAGCGATGCAACACCGATCGTGGAGCACACGAAGAACGTGGTGTACCTGGAGGATGGTGAGATCGCCGTGTTGGATCGA
>JAHEFL010000165.1 GCA_024640205.1 Flavobacteriales bacterium
ATGCCTGCGCTGAAGTAGTGGGGGGCGCGGATTATCACCATGTGGAGCACCACCTGCTGGCTCCCAAGGACAGGGTTCACTCGGAGCGCTATTGGGAGGGCAGGACCATGGCGCCATCGGTCCTCATGTTCTACCTCGGGGTGGACCGTCGCCTCAGTGGACTGGAGCATCACACGCTCTTCTTCGACGAGGACCTGAACGGACATGCGCGTGACATTTACAAGGACCCGCGTTGGCCCAGAAAGCCTCTTTTCTACGTTTCCTGTAGTTCAAGAACGGACCCTGATGTGGCTCCTCAAGGAATGGAGAACCTTGTTATCTTGATACCGATCGCGCCGGGTTTGCATGATGACGAGGGCACAAGGGAACGTTATTATGATATTGTGATGGATCGCTTGGAGCATATGACCGGCCAAGCCGTTCGCGCACATGTGATCTACAAGAGGAGCTACTCCGAGAACGATCTGGAGCAGGACATGAACGCGTACAAAGGCAATGCTTACGGGCTTGCCAATACCCTCCGCCAAACAGCCTTGCTCAGACCCAGCATCCGAAGCAGGAAGGTGCGGAACTTGTTCTTTACGGGACAGCTCACCGTGCCCGGCCCTGGTGTTCCTCCAGCGCTTATTTCCGGAGAAGTGGTGGCAAAACACATCCTTCATACTCGCAGGTCATGAGGAACCGAGCCATCTACGATGCGGTGTGCATAGCGGCAAGCCGCAAGACCACGACATCATTCAGTACCTCCTTTTCGCTGGGGGTCAGATTGCTGGACAAGCGTTTCCGGGATCCCATCCACGCCATATATGGTTTCGTGCGGTTCGCGGATGAGATCGTGGACACCTTTCATGACCAGCCACAAGCGGAGTTGCTGGACCGGTTCAGGAGGGATACCCACAAAGCGATCGAACAGGGCTTCAGCATCAATCCCATATTGCATAGCTATCAGCAGGTCGTTCGGAGCTATGGTATCGAGAAAGAGTTGATCGATACCTTCCTCGAAAGCATGGCCACCGACCTCCATCGAACCGAGCATGACAGCGTCTCGTTCGACCGCTATGTGCTCGGAAGTGCCGAGGTTGTTGGCTTGATGTGCCTACGTGTCTTTGCCGAGGGAGATAGGGCATTGTACGATCGGCTGAAGCCACATGCCATGAGCTTGGGTTCGGCTTTTCAGAAGGTCAATTTTCTTCGCGATATCAAGGAGGACAATCTGGAACTCGGCCGAGCTTATTTTCCTGGGACGGACATTGCGGATCTCGGAAGGGACCAGAAATTGGCGATAGAGGAGGACATCCAGCGAGAGTTGGACCATGCCTTGGCAGGAATACGGATGCTTCCTTCCGGAGCCAGGGTGGGTGTGCATCTCGCTTATCTGTACTATCTCAATCTCTTCAACAAGATCAAGCGGATCCCAGCGGGCGACCTCATGCGCCAACGAGTGCGGGTCAGGAATCGCCGGAAGATCCAGCTCCTCCTCGGCACTTTCGTGCAGCACCGCCTTAACCTGATTTAGGTATGTACGAGAAGAGTGAGAGTCCGGAAGAACGTGTCGTTCTGGTCGATGAGAACGACTCCGAGCTTGGGTCCATGGCCAAGCTCGAAGCGCACTGCAGTGGATCGCTCCACCGTGCCTTCTCCGTTTTTCTCTTTAATGATGAAGGTATGTTGTTGTTGCAGAAGCGTGCCGATGTGAAGTATCATTCTGCGGGACTTTGGAGCAACACTTGTTGTGGACATCCACGTCCAGGGGAGACCACGGTCCTTGCAGCGCAGAGGCGACTCTACGAGGAAATGGGACTGAAGGTCACCCTGCGTGAAGCAGGGAGCTTCATCTATCGTGCGGACCTTGGTAACGGGCTTTCTGAACATGAGTTGGACCACATCCTCATCGGATCGGTCGACCGTGATCCTGAACCGAACGCGGAGGAAGCATCCGATTGGCGATGGGTGGGGCGTGAGGCTATTGCGGCCGAACTGGGATCCTCGCCGGAACGATTCACGGCCTGGTTCCCGTTGTGCGTGTGGGATGCCTGGGACCACAGCCGCTCCTTGCAATTGCATTGACCGCTCCTGCTCCCATCACCCTGTTCTGGTTCCGGCGGGACTTGCGCCTGCATGACAACCACGCCCTTTTCCGGGCATTGAAGGATCAGGGCAACGTTCAGCCCCTGTTCATTTTCGATCGCGACATTCTGGACAAGCTGGAGGATGTGGATGACCGCCGGGTCTCGTTCATTCATGACGTGATAAGTGATCTGGACGCGCAGATCCGATCTCACGGCGGGTCACTGTGGGTGGAACATGGGAAGCCTGCTGAAGTGATCGAACGGATCACCGAGCAGCATCCGGTCAAGGCGGTGTATGTGAATTCGGACCATGAGCCGTACGGGCTGGCGCGAGACAAGGAAGTGGAGGATCTGCTTCGTGCCAAAGGGATACTCATGCACTCTCACTTGGATCATTCGATCGTCGCACAGAGCGATGTGCTGAAACCCGATGGGAACCCTTACACGGTATATACTCCTTACATGCGCCGCTGGAAGGAGCGTGTGCGGAATTCCGTTATCCCCGCCTATGCAAGCGAGGATGAGCTCGCTGCCCTGGCCCCTGCCCACGAGCACACCGCGATCCCTTCCTTGGATGCAATGGGGTTCCGAAATACTGCCTATACGGTGCCGTTAGCGAGGGACCCCTCGGTCGACCTTCTTCGCCACTATGGTGATCGAAGGAACTTTCCGGGGGTGGAGGGCACTTCACGCATCGGTGTTCATCTCCGTTTCGGTACCGTCTCCGTGCGGGAGATGGTGAGGCATGCCATGCGACATAGTGAGGTGTGGCTCAACGAATTGATCTGGCGCGAGTTCTTCATGCAGATCCTTTGGCACTTCCCGCACGTGGAGCAGCGGGCGTTCCGCCCAGCGTATGACGGGATAACGTGGCGGGATGACGAGGCCTCCTTCCTAGCATGGTGCGAAGGCAGAACAGGATACCCTCTGGTGGATGCCGGCATGCGGGAGTTGAGGGCCACCGGGTTCATGCACAACAGGGTGAGGATGGTGGTGGCCAGTTTTCTATGCAAGCATCTCTTGATCGACTGGCGGTGGGGCGAGGCTTGGTTCGCGCGCTGGCTGATGGACTTCGAGCTCTCATCCAATAACGGGAACTGGCAGTGGGCCTCCGGGTCCGGCTGCGATGCAGCGCCCTACTTCCGCGTATTCAATCCATCGCTGCAATTGCAGCGGTTCGATCCGGAGCTTGTATATGTCCAACGATGGGTGCCGGAGTACGGTACATCCGATCAGTTGCAGCCTATCGTAGAGCATAGGTCCGCCAGGGAGAGGGCCATTGCGACGTACAAAGCGGCCCTCCAGTAAGTTTTGTTTTTCGTCGATCGTTTTGCGGCCATCGTCGGACGTGTAACCTCACTGGGCTATAATGTTTAAGAAATTGCATAGAAAGAATGAACAATATTATTAGCTCCCTGTTTATATGGTGTTCACTAACCTAAACCCAAAACGTGATGAAAACTTGGTTACTCTCAACAGCCTTCTTGATAGGGGCGAGCCTGTCACAAGCGCAAACGGCGCGTGTGCAGGTCATTCACAACAGCGCTGACGCCGCCGCGGCATCGGTCGACGTTTACCTGAACACCATGCTGTTGATCCCGGATTTCGAGTTCCGGACGGCATCCCCGTTCATTGATGCTCCTGCTGGTGTGCCCTTTACAGTAGGCATCGCGCCTGCTGGAAGCATGAGCAGCATGGATGCCATCTACACCGAGGAATTCACGCTTGCCGACGGAGAGACCTACGTGATCGTGGCGGATGGTATTGTGAGCCCAAGCGGTTACAGCCCTGCGACCCCGTTCAGCCTGCAGGTGTACCCCATGGGCCGCGAGTCTTCCGCCGGGGGGAGCATGATGACTGACATCCTGATCCATCATGGATCCACGGATGCACCCACAGTGGATATCTTCGAAAGTGCAGTAGTGGAAACCACCATCTCGGACGACCTTGCTTATGGTGCATTTGATGGCTATTTGGAGTTGCCAACAGTGAATTTCACGCTTCAGGTGCGTGATGAGTTCAACAGTACCATTGTTGCTGCTTACCAAGCCCCGCTGGCCGATCTCTCGCTCGGTGGAGCTGCACTGGTGGCAGTTGCTTCGGGATTTCTTGACCCAACGGCCAACAGTGATGGGCCGGCCTTTGGTATCTGGGTGGCCGCACCTACTGGCGGACCTTTGTTGGAATTGCCCGCGGCAGCGATCCCGACGGCCCGTGTACAGGTCATTCACAACAGCGCCGACCTGGCCGCTGGAACGGTCGATGTATGGTTGAATACCACACCGTTGCTTCCGGGTTTCGAATTCCGTACCGCTAGTCCGTTCGTTGACGCTCAAGCCGGTGTGCCTTTCGACGTGAGCATCGCTCTGCCCAACTCCACCGACACGGTGGGAGCCCTTGCGCGCTTCACCTACACCCTGGAGGAAGGAGAGACCTATGTCCTGGTAGCCAATGGCATCGTGAGCGGGTCCGGATATGATCCCGTGCAACCCTTCGACATTTACGTCCAGGGTGGAGCTCGTGAAACAAGCACCATGATGGGCAATGTGGATGTGCTGGTGTTCCACGGAAGCACGGACGCACCGACCGTCGATGTTGTGGAAACATCCGTGCCTGCTGGAACGATCGTATCCGACCTTAGCTACGGAATGTTCGCCGACGAGGGTTACTTGGAGCTCGCCGAGAACGATTACGTCTTGCAGATCCAGGCGAACGGCTCCCCGGTGGTGAGCTACCAAGCCCCATTGGCCTCACTCGGTCTTGCTGGGAACGCGATCACGGTCCTGGCTTCCGGATTCCTGGATCCGACCATGAACAGCGACGGAGCCGACTTCGGCCTCTGGGTGGCCCTGCCATCCGGTGGACCACTGGTGGCTTTGCCGATCGCCACCGGTCTCAACGAGAACGATATGGTTTCGGATCTGGTCGTCTATCCCAATCCGACCGTGGACGGTATCTGGTTGGAAATGCAAATGCTCACCGAGGGGCGTACAAGCCTGATCGTGCAGGATGCGCTTGGCCGCGATATCAGGACCCAGGATCTGGGTGTGCTGAGCACCGGTATGCAGCGTGTTCGTGTCGACATGCAGGAATTCGCATCAGGAGCTTACTGGTTGCGTGTACAGAATGCAGCTGGTATGGTGACGATCCCGGTCAACAAACAATGACCAGGGTCGTGGGTTTGGTGACGGCGTGGCGGTCTTCGGACCGCCACGCTGCGCCGCTCCGGACCCAAGCGACGGATGGAATGGACCATGTGCTGGAACGACAGGTGTTGTTGCCGATAAGACAAAGAGAGGCATGGGAGTTTTTTTCCACGCCTCTTAACCTCGCTCGGATCACACCTCC
>JAHEFL010000166.1:0-3458 GCA_024640205.1 Flavobacteriales bacterium
ACCTTGTTTCGCCAAGATCTTCCGCATGTGCAGGTACTGCGTGCTATAGGTGGCGTTGTGCCGGATCTTGACATAGTTCCCATTGCCACCGGTCCTGCCGGCTTTTTCCACCACGCCATCCCCGACCGCCATGATCGGGGTGCCGTACGGTGCGGCGTAATCCGTCCCCAAATGCGCCTTCATCACCTTCTGCACGGGGTGCAGTCTGCGGCCGCTATAGCCCGATGACACCCTGCTGAATCTCAACGGGGCTTTCAGGAATGCTTTGCGCAAGCTGTTCCCTTCCTCGTCGAAGTATTGCGGACCATCCTCGCGATCGAAGCGGAACCCCTGCAGCACCTTTCCGCCACTGGAATAGCGTGCGGCCAGAACCGTAGGGAGGCCGTACCGTTCACCATCCACATGCTTTTCCCGGTACACCACGGAGAACACATCCCCCTTCTGGATCCGGTAGAAATCCACCGTCCAGGCGAAGATCTCGGAGAGGATGACAGCGAGCATCGGGTCAGCTCCTGCGCGGGCAAGATCATTATACAAGGCCCCGGTAACCGTCGTGGACAGGCCATGCTCGGTCTCTATCACCGGGCGTTGGCCCATTCGAACGCTCAAACTGTCAGTGAGCTGGAACATCACATATTCAACGAGGTCGGCCTCATACACGAAATACACCGGACGCCGAGCGCTGTCCGAGGAGAAGATGAACGAATACGGATGACCGCTCCGCATGTGGCGCACATCAAAATGTGGAACGGATAATTGGACCAACTCATGGACCGTGGACATGGGCACCCCATGCCTTCCCAGGAGATCGCCGAATGTGGCTCCCGGTTTCACCGTGCCATGCTCCAAGACGAAGCCATCCATCGGGACACCATATTCACTGGGCGGAAGAGGCACGCTATCAACCGGTTCTGAAGTTCCAGGATCTTCCGCATATTCCTCATGCGGTCTGATGTCCACACCGATGAACACGTACAGGACCGGAAGTGTGATCGCGACCACCGCCACCCCGGTGGCCCATTTGCGCATTCCCTTCATCGTGGAGCAAGAAACACAACACCTCTTCCCGAACGAAGAGGTGCTGATGATCATTTCCCCGGATTGTCCGTGGAAAAAGGGGGACTATTGTTTGGCAATGGGGTGGGAGAGACCCTCGTAACCGGTGAGCTGCATCTTGATCGAACCCACCAGCACCTTGGCTTCCACCAGCACGGGGATCCGGTTCTTGTCGTCCGTGATCCACACATTCAGGTCGTCGTTCCCTTCGAAGATCCTTCCCTCCTGCACCACAGGCTGGAATTTCATGCAGCGGTATTTCCCGTTGCGCAGCTTCACGGTCTCCTTTCCCATGTACCGCATGCGCAGCGGCCAAAGCTCATCGTCCAGGAAGCAATCGATGGTGTACATGTCCCCCGGCTTGGCATCGCTGAAGTTGAACGTACGCGCGTAATAGAATGCACTGAGCATGTCCTGCACACTGCCAGGCACCTTGTGGGTCTGCTTACGCTGGGTGCTGACCTCCCGCTTGGTCTGGTGGTACACATAGTCCTGCGTGAACTCATAGCCCCCTTCGCTTACGCGACGCACGAAGACCCATGGGAATACTCCCTGTGCATCAAAGTAGGTCTCATAATGATCATCCACCTTGTAGAAGGTGTTGAATGCACCAAGACTGCGGCCCTTACCTACGGCATGCCACACTTTGCGCCCCAAGATCTCCCGTGGGCTCTCCTTCAATTCCACAACCGCTTCACCAGCGTTGATGAAGCCATAATGCACCACATAGGTCAGTTTTTCACCTGGTTTGAAGGCATCGTGCTTCACGGAACGTAGCGGGAACACCTCGCTGGGAGGTGTGGTGGGCTCGGGAACGACCACCCGGTTGCTTTGTGCGAAGCCCAGCGTTATCAGGCTGAGCCCTGCCAGAATGAATGCTGATCTGCGTGCCATATCCGCCCTAACGCAAAGGGAGTGCCGATCCGTGCCATTTCCGCAACCTCTATGGCCCTCATGACCATCCATCACACCACGATATTGACGATGCGCTTTGGTACTACGATCACCTTTTTCGGTGCCTTTCCTTCCAATCGCTGCTGCACTTCCGGGTTGGCAAGTACCTGGGCCTCCACGTCTTCCTTGCTCAACGCAACGGGGAATACAAGCTGAAGACGGGTCTTTCCATTGAAGCTGATGGGGTAGCTGAAGTTGTCCTCCACCAGGAATTGGGCATCCCAGTGGGGCCATTTTGCCAGGGTGATGCTGTCCCCGTGCCCGAGCTTTTCCCAAAGTTCTTCGGCTATGTGCGGCGCGAAGGGTGCCAAGGCGATCGTGAGCGGTTCGAGTACATCCCGCTTGTGGCATTTGAGAGCGGCGAGCTCATTCACCGCGATCATGAACTGGCTCACGCTGGTATTGAAGCTCATCTTTCCGATATCCTCGGTCACTTTCTTCAGCGTTGCGTGCAGCGTTTTGAACTCCTCCTTCGTCGGTGCCACGTCACTCACGCTGAAGACATCGTTCTCGTAGAACAGGTTCCAGAATCTTTTCAAAAAACGACTCGTGCCTTCGATGCCGTTGGTATCCCAGGGTTTGCTCTGCTCCAGGGGGCCAAGGAACATCTCGTAGAGGCGCAGGGTGTCCGCGCCGTATTTCGCGATGATGTCGTCGGGGTTCACCACGTTGCCCTTCGACTTGGACATCTTCTCGATCACAGGCTTCAACTCGATCCGATCCTTGCTGATCTCGAAATTCCTGAATGTAGCGTCCTGCTCACGTGTGGCTTGCAAACCCTCTCGAGTTATGTAGTAGCGTCCTTCATTGAACTCGACCCGATCGATGAGGAAGTTGCGCTGGAACGACCCATCCCGATCATCACTATGCTCCAGGATCGCATAGCGATCCTCGTCATTGCTTCGATCTACCAGCACGTTCACCATCATGCTGATCCCCTGGATCATACCCTGGTTCACCAGCTTCCTCGCTGGCTCGTCGAACGGTAACCAACCCCGATCATGCAGGAATTTGGTCCAGAACCGGAAGTAGAGCAGGTGGCCCGTGGCGTGCTCACTACCACCCATGTAGAGGTCGATCTGTTGCCAATAGTTGATCGTTTCCGGTGACGCGAAGCGGCCATTGTTCTTCGGGTCCATGTAGCGCAGGAAGTACCAGCTGCTGCCGGCCCAACCGGGCATGGTGGTCGTTTCCAGCGGATGCCCTTCGTATGTCCAGTTCTTCGCGCGTGCCAAGGGCGGTTCACCATCCTCGGTCGGCAGGAATTTGTCCACTTCGGGAAGCACAAGGGGCAGTGCGCCTTCGGGCAGCGGATACGGGATGTCATCCTTGTAATAGACCGGGATCGGCTCACCCCAATAACGTTGGCGACCGAAGGCGGCATCGCGCAACCGGAAGTTGATACGCCCCTCACCGGCACCCGATTTCTCCAACTCCTGGATGGCGCG
>JAHEFL010000166.1:3468-5398 GCA_024640205.1 Flavobacteriales bacterium
CATCCCCTTCAGGAAGCCTTCACTGCAAATGGTGGCATCCTTGCGCTCATCGGCCTCCTTTGTTACGTCGGCTCCTTCGGTGACCGCGATGATGGGCAGCCCGAAATGCTTGGCAAAGCGCCAGTCGCGTTGGTCGCCACCCGGCACGGCCATTACGGCTCCCGTGCCATAACCCGCGAGCACGTAGTCCCCCACCCAGATCGGGATGTCGGCCCCGGTGAACGGATGCTTTGCGTAGGCCCCGGTGAACACGCCGCTCACCTTATCCACCTCGGCCTGGCGATCGCGTTCGCTGCGGTTGCTGGCCGTTCTCACATAAGCCTCCACATCCGCCCGTTGGGATTCGGTGGTGTATTTACCCACCAGAACATGTTCGGGTGCCAGCGTGATGAACGATACACCGAACAGCGTATCAGGCCGTGTGGTGAACACTTCAATATGGTCATCGCCCACGCTGAAGCGCACCATGGCGCCTTCACTCCTGCCGATCCAATTGCGCTGGGCCTCTTTCAAGGAGAGGCTCCAATCCAGATCATCGAGACCATCCAATAAGCGCTGTGCATAGGCCGTGATACGCATGCTCCACTGCGGCATCCGCTTACGTTCCACGGGGTGACCTCCCCGTTCGCTGACGCCATCCTTCACTTCGTCATTGGCCAGCACCGTGCCCAATGCCGGGCACCAGTTCACCCAGGCATCGCTGAGGTAAGCCAGGCGGAAGTATTGCAGCACCATTTGCTTGGTGCGCTCGTCAAAAGCGTTCCACTCCGCAGCAGTGAACTCGCCGACGAACTCTTCCACGTCCCCGGTCAGTATGCCGGTGTCCTGTCCCTTGCTTCCTTCCTTTTCGAAGCAAGCGATCAATTCAGAGATGGATCGTGCTCTGTCCGCCTTCGTGTCGTACCAGCTTTCGAAAAGTTGGAGAAAGATCCACTGCGTCCACTTGTAATAGTCCGGGTCGCTGGTGCGCACCTCCCGGCTCCAATCGAAGCTGAACCCGATCCGGTCCAACTGTTCGCGGTAACGTTTGATGTTGACCTCGGTGGTCTTCGCCGGATGTTGTCCGGTCTGGATGGCATACTGCTCGGCAGGAAGGCCGAAGCTGTCATAGCCCATGGGGTGCAGCACGTTGAAACCGCAATGGCGCTTGTACCGGGCAACAATGTCACTGGCGATGTATCCTAGCGGATGCCCCACGTGCAGTCCCGCCCCGCTGGGATATGGGAACATGTCAAGCACATAGAATTTCGGCTTGGACGGATCATTCGCGACCTCGTAGGTGCCCCCTTCCTTCCACTTGATCCGCCACTTCTCCTCTATGCCGTTGTGATCGTACTGCATGGTGTTCCTGTCCTTGGGCAAAGGTAGCGGGGGTCGCGGGCCGTGCCCCTACATTTGCCCGCCATGGGTATCGACCGTCACTATCGCGCTCGGACGCGCACGGCCAGCATCAGCACGGTGATCGGGATCGGGTTGGTCCTGTTCATGCTCGGCGTACTGGGCTTCCTGGTGCTCAACGCACAAGCCTTGGAACGCTATTTCAAGGAGAACGTGCGGGTGGAGCTATTCCTGAAGCGGGATCTCAAGGAGGTGGATGTGATGCAATTCCGGAAGGAACTGGATACGGAACCCTTCACGAAGGAAACACGGTACGTGACCGCCGATGAGGCTGCCGAACAGTTGAAGCAGGATCTGGGAGAGGACTTCCTCGGTGTGCTGGGAAGCAATCCTTTGCTCCCATCGGTTGAGATGCGTTTGGATGCCGGATATGCACACCCGGACAGCTTGACCTGGATCACGGCCCACCTGAAACAGGATGCACGGGTTGAGGAGGTGGCGTACAATGCTGCCGTAGTGGAGAACATCGAGGCCAACATGCGGAAACTCAGCCTGCTCGTGCTCGGGTTCACCGCTCTGTTGCTGGTGATCG
>JAHEFL010000167.1 GCA_024640205.1 Flavobacteriales bacterium
GTACGCCTACGCGGTAACATGCCATAAGGCGCAGGGCGGGCAATGGAAAGTGGTATTCGTGGACCAGGGCTATGTCACGGAGGAAATGATCGATACCGAATACATCCGCTGGCTTTATACGGCGGTCACAAGGGCGAGCGAGAAGCTCCATCTCCTCAATTTCCACCCCCGTTTTTGGGGAGAAGTGGACCAGTAATGGATCACCCTGCGGTATGGAAACGGACAGTGCCCAACGGCTTGTGCGCTGCGATGCTGATGATATGGGCGCTATCCTTCACATGCCAGGTCAACAGGTGGTACTCGGGATCCGCTAGGCGCACCATATCGGGATGCGTGATGCGATTGGTGTTGAGGTCCGCGTTCACACGGAGAGCCCGTAGATCCTCCATGATACCGACACCGCTCGCTTTCAACACAGCTTCTTTCCGGGTCCACAGTTCCAGGAACCGGAGTTTCGGATCCATGCTCGAGCTGATATCCCCGACCTCCTCCTCGGTGAAATAATGCTCACTTACCGCTGAATGATCCACCGTACGTTCCATTGTTTCCACGTCCACACCGATCTCCTGCTCGAAGGAAATGGCGATGATCACTGCATCCTTGGTGTCGCTCAGGTTGAAATGGAACGGCAACTCCGGCACGTACGGCTTGCCGAATTCCCCTCTGCGCATGATCACCTGTTCCGGGGCCACGCCAAGGTGTTTGCCGAGAATCTCACGCAGGAGGCCATGGCCGATGATGAAGCGTTCCCGGTCCCTTTCGAACCGGAACCGATCGGCACGGTCGCGCTCCACTTGGTCCAGTGTACCGGCCCAGTCATCCATACGATGGCGGAGACCCGATAGAGGGGTGTACCATACCGAGGTACCACTCCCCTCGAGGGCTTTTGCCGCTGTCACTGGATCGGGCACGCGTGCACCCAACATGGAGCAATGAACGCGCAGGATCATACCGGTGTGCCTGGTCATCGTCAGGATGCCCGGAGGAACGAAGGCTTCGATCGTTCTGCCAGGGCTTTGGACAGGTAGGCTGCGACAGAGCGCAACTGTTCCTCGTTCATCAGGTCGGAATGATCCCCCTCCAACAAACAGACATCTATATCACCTGCCACCATGCCGGTCCATCCCATCTTCAGGCTCCCCAAGCTCTTCCTGCATCGGAACAGCACCAGCGATCCCGGATAGGGAGCAGCGTCATATCGTTCCATCGCCCGATTATAGGTCCTCATGATGTTGTAGTGGCGAAGCCATGTGGGAAGCGGCTTGGTCTCGGACGTGAAAAGGTCGATAAGGGTACCTATGATAAGGTCCTTCAATGGTTCATGCACCTTTCGTTCCATGCGCATTACTTCCCTGTAAACTTTTGGGCAGTAGCTGTCCAGCAAAGCAAGCAATGGAACCTCCTCGCCGGCAGCCAATAATTGCTGTGCCATTTCGTAGGCCACGATACCGCCGAAGGAGTATCCACCAAGCATGTATGGTCCATGGGGCCTCACGGACCGCATCTCGGAGATCAAATGTGTGGCCAGGGCAGGGATCTCCGTATAACGGATGGCTTGCCCATCTTCTCCCTGATGTGCGAAGCCATAGAATGGCTGATCCTTGCCGAGGAAACCGGGAAGGAAGTGGTTCGCCTCATCAC
Source organism: Flavobacteriales bacterium (assembly GCA_024640205.1). Taxonomy (GTDB): domain Bacteria; phylum Bacteroidota; class Bacteroidia; order Flavobacteriales_F; family PHOS-HE28; genus PHOS-HE28. The sequence continues at coordinate 1,642 of JAHEFL010000167.1, forward strand.
CATGCACCAGGAAGAACGGTGTGCGATCCCCTTTCGGTTGGATGGCCATGAGGTTCTTCCAATCGTGTGCGGTCCCTCCCTTATCCAGGAGTTCGGCAAGTTGGCGGATCGTGGGCGCTTGGAACAACGACCGTAAGGGCAAGCCTATGTCCACTTGCTTCTCCACCTGGGCGAGCATCTGAAGGCCGAGGAGCGAATGCCCTCCTAGTTGAAAGAAGTTGTCCTTCACCCCAACGTCCTTCACTCCAAGCAGCTTCTCCCAGATCCCAACGAGACGATGCTCCATGTCATTCCGTGGTGGCACTTGCACGGTCCGTTCCTGCGCACGGAAGCGAACCGGTTCCGGCAACGCGGCCTTGTCCACTTTTCCGCTTGAGTTCAACGGCATTCGATCCAACACGACCACCGCCGCTGGTACCATGTATTCCGGCAACTTGCTGGAAAGGTGATCCGCCACCGCCTGTTCGAGCCGTTGCTGAAGTGCGTCGTTGACTTCTTGTCTTTCCGAAGGGGTCACATAAGCGACGATCTTTTTATCGGAGGGTACGGTACCGTGAACGATCACTGCCTTGGAACCGATCACTGGTAGGTCGTTCAAGGCTGCATCGATCTCTCCGAGTTCGATCCGGAAGCCCCTCACTTTCACCTGGTCGTCCACGCGGCCCAGGAATTCCAGATCCCCGTCCGGCAGCCAGCGCACCATGTCCCCCGTGCGGTACATCATTCCTCCGGAAGGGTCGAACGGGTCCTTGATGAATCGCTCCGCGTTGAGTTCCGGACGACCGAGGTATCCAAGGGCGGTTCCCGGACCGGCCGTGAAGAGTTCCCCGCGTTCCCCGATCGCCACGGGTTGAAGCATTTCATTCAATACGTAGCAAAGTGAATTCTCGAAGGGCTTTCCGATCGGAAGGGGCCGTTCCAGATCGCTCTCCTTGTTCAGGATGAAGCTGGAAGAAGCGACGGAATTCTCTGTTGGGCCGTATGCATTCACGAGGATACCTGGCCCGAGTTCCTCGAAGACCTTGCGGGCATGCTTCAGCGAGATCACATCCCCGCCGGTGGCCAGATAGCGCATCTCCTTCAAGGCGTCCATCCGCTCTTCCACCAATACATCGAACAAGCCGCTGGAGGTGCCGATGGCGTTCACATGATGCTTCACCATGGCATCCGCCAATTCGTTCAGGGAAGGCTTGGGCTGTTCCGCCATCGCAACGGTACCGCCAGCCAGTAATGCTCCCCAGATACCGACGATACTGGCATCGAAACTGATCGACAGATGATGTATCCAGATCAGATCCTCACTGAAGGGGATGAAGGAACGAGGTCCGATCAATCGCACCAAACCCCGATGCGGAATGACCACGCCTTTGGGTTTCCCAGTGGAGCCTGAAGTGTAGATTACGTACGCTGGATCCTCGGTCGATAGGTCCGTTTCAGGCGCTCTTTCGATCTCCTTGTCAGCCGTTGTATCGATCAAAGGCAGGGCAATATCCTTGTCCTCCAGATCCACGCTCAGGCCATCCATCAGCAGGACACGTTTCAGGTGAGCATCCCCGATGATCCCGTTGATCCGCTCCGCTGGCATGTGTGGATCGATAGGGACGAAGGCGGCCCCTGCACGGAGCACACCCAACATGGCCGCCACCATTTCCGGACAGGGTGTGGAGATCACTCCTACCAGGTCCCCGCGCACGATACCCGACCGCACCAACCGTAACGCGACCGAAAGGGAAGCCGCATCCAATTCCGAATATGTCATGATCCGGTCACCCTGCTTGATGGCAGCTTTTCCCGGGAATTTCAACACTTGCTCAGCGAACATGGTACAAGCGGTCCTGTCATCGGGCAGGGGGATACGCGTTCCGTACCATTCCATTGGTGGTGCATCGTCCCGCTCCTCATGGCGCAGGAGTTCCGATACCCGGATACCCGGATCTCGGATGATCCGTTCAACGATGGACGTGAACTCGTTCATCCATGACTGGATCGTGGACTCATGGAACAGGTCCGTATTATAGCCCCACTCGAGCGTAAGCCGGTCCCCATCACCAGCACAGTTCAGGGCCAATTCAAAATGCTCGTATTGCCGAGGGTCGCTGGAATATTCATGGCGGAGGCCTTCAAAGAAGACCCCTTCATCCATGTTCATATCGAAGTTGAAGACGACCGGCGCCAGGGGTACCCGACCAGGTTCACGGGGAACGTCCAGTTCCTGAAGTAGGTCCCCAAGCGTGAAGCGTTGGTTGTCATATGCATCCAATACCTCCTTCCTTCGCTTTCCCAGATGATCGCTGAAACGGTCGTTGGGATCCAGGTTGGAGCGCAAGGGTAGAAGTGAAACACAGTGACCCACGAGGTGCTTCATGTCCATGTCGCTCTGTCCGGCGGCAGGAAGTCCGATCACCAGGTCGAGCTGACCGGATCTGCGGGCCACGAGGATCTCGAACGCCGAGAGCATCGTCGCAACCAATGTGCTGCCAAAGCGGCTTCCCAGCCGCTTCAATCCGGTCACCAGATCGGTGGGCAGGGGTATATCCAACCGGGACGCGTGATAGGTCTTTTCGGAAGGCCTCGGCACATCCACGCGGAGATCCATTCGCGGAACGCGGTCCGCGTACAGGTCCAGCCAATACTGCTTCACCCGCTGGTACTCCTCGCTGGCGTGGTATTCCTCCATGGCATGCATGTAGGTGTGGAAATCCACCGCTTCAGGTAGATCGGGATCTTGGCCACGCACCAGGGCTGAGTACGCTTCACTCACCTCCACCATCAGGATGCCCAAGGACCAACCATCACATACACTATGATGTGCGACGAACCGGAGGATATGTTCCTCTTCGGTCAGACGGATCAGCAAAGGTTTGAACAAGGGTCCGTTCTCCAGATCGAACGGGCTGGACATCCACTCCCTGTCCAGGGACTTCAAGCGTTCTTCACATTTCTCCTTTCCAAGGGAGCCAAGATCGATAAGCTCCAGTCGCGAAAGCGGTTCCGCCAATTCGATCAGCTGTTCACCACTGGCACTGAACACCGATCGCAACGAGCCATGTCGGCCAATGATGAGATCCACGGCTCCGCTCAAGGAGATGGGATCCAGTTGACCATGGAGCCGCAGGCTGACGGACTCATTGTAGGAGCACGATGCATCCCGGCCCATTTTCGAGGATAGCCAAACCTCCCGTTGTTGTTCGGTCGTGCGAAAGCATCGCTCGATCGCCGGACCGGCGAACGGATCATGATCCACAGGGACCAGACTGTTCTTTGGAATGAACCGCTCCATCAATCCTCAGCGGACTCGATCTTAAGGAATTTATTCCTGCGCCGCGGGTCGGGTATGAACCATGCAGGCTCACCGCTAACGGTTCGACCAATGCGAGCTCCCGGCATTGGCGGGTCAAGTGAACTGATGATGCGGCTTCTGTGCGACCATGATGATCCCATCAGCGTGCTGTTCACAACCTCTATCGGATACGTCCGTTCAGGCATGAAGCCACTTTCTCGCAGTTCCGAACAGGTCTTCTCCACAGCTTTGATGATGTGTTCGACATCCTCCTTGGTATGCGCGGTGGTGAGGAAGTGTGGGAAGTCCAGCACATGCACCCCGTGGTAGCGCATCAGCATGAAGAAGAGCTCGGTGTAGTTGACGCTCTCGTCGTACTTGGTCTTGAAGGCACTTCCGAAGGTGACCCACCGGAATGGCAGTTGATACTTGTCGAATAGACCGTTCACGCGCTTCACCATGTTGCCTGTCTT
>JAHEFL010000168.1 GCA_024640205.1 Flavobacteriales bacterium
GGACTGAGCAAGGGGACCGCACAACTGGTCGCCAGGGAGCTGACCGCGAAGGATGCGTTGGGAGCACACGTGCGGGATGAGCTCGGCATCAACGAAATAAGCCAGGCCAAACCGGTCCAAGCAGCCTTTGCTTCGGGTGCCGCGTTCACGGTGGGTGGCGTCATGCCCTTCCTGGTCACGCTCTTCATGCCCTTGGCCGGTATGGAATATGCGCTTTACGGTTCAGCCATTTTCTTCCTTGTCATGCTGGGTGCATTGGCCGCTAGAACGGGTGGCTCCAGCGTGGTCAAGGCCACGATCAGGATCTCCTTCTGGGGTACCGTGGCCATGGGGTTGACGGCCCTGGTGGGTTACCTGTTCGATGTGACCGTGGGGTAAGACAAGGACCAGGACCAATGGACTTTGCTACCTTCATTTTTCTCTGCTGGACGGCGCAACCACCGGCAAAGGCGGGGTAGTGAGCAATGCTATATCGCCGGAACAAACTCCTTCATTTGAACCATGGACGTACAGAACACCCTACGAGACCGAGAGCCACAGGCCAGGAAGCCTTTCGGCTCCCGCAATGTGCATATCCCGTTGCTGCTGTTGCTATCGGTGAGCATGCAGTATTGCAGCACGAGCAAGCCCACCACGAGCGTGGAACCCGTGAAGACGGTTGAGAACCCGGTTTCCTACGCGGCGCAGATCCGGCCCATCATGGTGCAGAAGTGCACGCCGTGTCATTTCCCTGAGAAAGGCAGGAAGAAGATGCTGGACACCTACGAAGCGACGCAAAAGAACATCGACGACATCCTCTATCGTGTCCAACTCCCGGCCGACCATGGGAAATACATGCCCTACGAGGGTAAAAAGGAAGCCCTGACCGCGGAGGAGATCAAACTCCTGAAGGACTGGTTGGCGCAGCGCATGCCGCAATAGGTCCCCGGCAGCCGGAGTGATGCATTCTCACCGCGACCCCTACGCCTGAGGTGAACGCCATTTGAGCGACCTGGGTCGCTCCAAAGCCAGGGTGGCATTGGCCGGATCCTTGCCGTCCAATATCGCGCTGGCACGGTACGTTACACAGCGGATCATGCGCGTGCTCGTTCCCCTCTTCCTTTCGGCCTTGTTCTTTTCATCCGCAGCGGCACAGAGCGGTTTCAGTGAACGTCTTGCGGATTCCTCCCTGACCCTGACGAAGCAGGCGGTGCGCTACGATCCGAGCTACTACCGCATCGCCTATCCGAACGGTGATGTTCCGGCGGGCGTCGGCGTATGCACCGACGTGGTGGTACGGGCCTACCGGAAGCTGGGCGTGGACCTGCAGAAAGAGATTCACGAGGACATGAAGGCGCACTTCGATCGCTATCCGAAGAACTGGGGATCGACGAAGCCGGACCCCCACATCGACCATCGGCGGGTGCCCAACCTGATGACCTTCTTCACGCGGCACGGCACGGTGCTACCGATCACCCGGAATGCAACGGATTACCAGCCGGGCGACATCGTCTGCTGGAACCTCGGTGGCGCGGTCACGCACATCGGCATCGTCACCACGCGGCGATCCAGCGATGGCCAACGCAATCTGATCGTCCACAACATCGGTAGCGGGCAGGTGCTGGAGGACTGCCTGTTCCAGTTCCGCATCATCGGGCACTATCGCTACTCGAAATAAGCGGGGAATGTGGACCTTGTTAGCGTACATCGCCATCAACATAAGCGACCGATCATGATGAACGAGCACACCCTTCGAAGACGCATCAGAGCGCTGGTCATCCTCTTCATCGCAGGCCTGGTGCTGAGCGGCCTTACCGCATTCCCCATCGAAACGCAGCTGGCGTTCGCCAACCGTCACCTGGACGTATTCCCCGAAGCGTTCGGGAAGTGGCTTGCCATCGTGTACGAAGCGGTGCGGGAAAGCAATGCACGGTATCCTTTCCTCAGCTATGGCACCGATTGGTTGGGCTTCGCGCATCTCGTCATCGCGGTGGCGTTCATTGGACCATTGCGCGATCCGGTGCGGAACATCTGGGTGATCCAGTTCGGAATGATCGCCTGCCTCATGGTCTTCCCGCTGGCCTTCATCGCCGGGTCCATTCGGGGCATCCCCTTCTTCTGGCAACTGATCGATTGCTCCTTCGGGGTCTTCGGCTTCGCGCTGCTATGGGTCTGTTACAGGAATATCAGTGCATTGGAACAGGTGCTCCAGGAGCGCTCCCGGTGACCCTGCCGATCAAGATGTAATGCAGTATGCCGAACTTTGCCGCCCAGAATGGAGAATCTCATGACCGCACCGATCACGTTGGACACCAGACTGCTCAGGCTGCGACCCACCACTGTTGACGATGGCGCCTTCATCCGACGCCTGATGAATACGCCAAAATTCAAGAAGCACATCGGTGACCGGAAGATCCGTTCGGTGGATGATGCGAAGGCCTACATCAAGCGATCCATGCTGCCACAATTGGAACGGTATGGATACTCCAATTTCACGGTGATCCGCAAGGCGGACAACACCAAGCTCGGCACCTGCGGACTCTATGTCCGGGAAGGGGTTGAAGGGGTCGACCTCGGCTTCGCATTCCTTCCCCTGTACGAACACAAGGGCTATGCCTTCGAGTCCGCAGAGCGATTGAAGAACGCGGCGTTCGAGGAGTTCGGGATCACTGAATTGAACGCCTATTCCGCGAAGAACAACCGCTCTTCGCATGTGCTCTTGGAAAAACTGGGCTTCACGGCGATCGGGACCATCCGTTTACCGGATGACGACAAGGAGCTCAGCCACTACCGTATCAGCCGACCGGATTGAACAGTGACCACGAGGGCTAACAGGGACCTTCAGCGATCGATCGGTCAATAAGGGCTTTGGTCGATGATCAACGTGGTCGATGATCGCCATTGCATTCCGGACGCCACCAAATGGTAATGGCCCATGGCCGTGCCGGAAATATCGATCGTCTTGATGGAAGTAGGAGAAAAGCGCTCCTCCTGTACAAGGCGTCCAAGGCCATCATAGATCTGGATCCGGTCGAATGACCGTTCCTGATCGCTGCGGATGGTGACCTCACCTGTCGAGGGGTTCGGACCCACTTGGAATCCACTGCCGTGCATCGTCATGATCGACGTGGTCCCCTCCGTGAAAAGGGAATCGATCTCTTCCTCCGTGAAACAGCGATCATAGATCCGGATATCATCGATGGCTCCATTGAAAACTTCCAAGATCCCCGGCACATCCCGACCGATCTCCAACGGCAGGGAGGATGGAACGATATCCGTAACAAATGGCTCCTCGATGACCAGGACATTATCCACGTAATACTTGACCGTCGTTGGGCAGAACGATACGGCGATATGATGCCATTCATCCAATGGGATATCCATCTCAAGCGTGGCGGTGTTCGTCCAGTTATTGAGCGAAGCCCCGACCCCTGTCGGATAGATATACAAGCGATACATGAAGCTGTTCGCCGGGTTATCAGACTTCATAAGTATGGGAGCGAACGGATTGCCGACCAGGCTGTATCCAACAGGATGGATCCAAGCCGACATGGTGATCGCACTATCCGGGCTCTCCAGAGAGGCACTGGACGGGATCGTGATATAGGTATCCGTGCCATTGAACAGATACGCGCTATTGGCATTCCCGAAGCGATCCTCGGTCAACACCGCCCCCATGTTCACCCCGTGGTTCTCATTGCCACTGGCATCCATGGCATCGCCGTTAAAGGGGTAGTGTGCAATAAGCCCTTCGGAAAGATCCTGTGAGAACAGCGTCGCACAGAATGGGACCAGGAGCAGGGTAAGGAATGAACGCATGGGGTCACGATTTAAACGGTGAAAAGTGCCTGACATTCAAAGCTAACCCAAATTGCCAGGGGCAAGATCGATCAAATTTGGGCTCTGGACCAGATCGATCACGAAATGACCAAAAGCAGAAAAAAGGACCTGATACCCGCAGAACGCGACAAGCTGCTCGTCTTATTGAAAGCCCGCTTCGGCAAGAACATGCATCGCCATAAAGCGGTCACATGGGCTGCCGTGCAGGAACGGTTGATGACCCGACCCGGTGCCTTGTGGTCCTTGCACGAGATGGAGGATACGGGCGGCGAACCGGATGTGGTGGATCAGGATAAGAGAACGGGCGAGCTCCTCTTCATGGACTGCGTAGCGGAAAGCCCCAAGGGACGAAGGAGCCTCTGCTATGATAGGGAAGCGCTGGAAAGCCGGAAGGAGAACAAACCCAAGGACAGCGCTCTCGATATGGCGGGATCCATGGGGATCGAACTGCTCACGGTGGAGGACTACGCCATGCTGCAGGAATTGGGACCGGTGGATGAAAAAACATCCAGCTGGCTGCTGACGCCCGCCCCCATCCGCAAGCTCGGTGGTGCGCTCTTCGGCGACCATCGGTACGGCACGGTATTCACCTACCACAACGGGGCGCAGTCGTACTATGCGGCACGGGGTTTCCGGGGCAAGCTTGTGGTGTGAACCAACCGCGCGAAAGCACAAGTCGGGAGCATCCCGGTATCCCGATGTGCTCATGTGTTGCTTGCAAAATCGAGCGGGCAACCTGTTAGCCGACCGATCTTCGTTCATCGGTCCTGTATGATGAAGACCCTCCGCTACATCCTGTACATCCCGAAGGTCCTCGCACTGTGGGTCCTGGGACTCGGGTATTTCATAGTCGCCGCGTTGATCCGCATCATCGACCCTTGGACGGCCATCAGCGTGTTCCAGCACTACCTGCGCTTGTGCATGCGGGTCTTCGGCCTGAAGGTCCGTTTTGAATTCAAGCAGGAGGGAACACGCAATGCGCGGAACAGCGTCTTTGTACTGTTGAACCAGAGCAGCTTCCTGGACTCGATGGTCACACCCATCCTACCTGTCCCCCGAACGCGCGGGATCCTCAACATTGAGATGGCCTTCTATCCGATCATCGGGTGGTTCCTCGCGATGGCCAACTTCGTGATCATAAGACAGTGGAAGGAACAGTCCAAACGAACGCTGAACCGCACTGGTGATCACCTGCGCTCCGGTGGGAACATGCTGATCTCCATTGAAGGGAAGCGATCCCGGGACGGGAAGCTCAACACGTACAAGAAGGGGCCGGTGGTCATGGCGATCAAGAACGGGTCGGACCTGGTGCCGATGATCATCGAAGGAACGTACCGATCACTTCCATATGGTTCCTTGTACCCGGAACCTGGTGAGGTCATTGTCAGGATATTGGATCCGATCAGCACCAAGGACTTGACATACGCGGACCGGGATCCGATGGTGGACCGGCTTCATTCCATAGCCCTTGAGCATGGTCTCAGGTAGCCGGGTCGCAATGAACACACCATTGGAAAGAACAACAAG
>JAHEFL010000169.1 GCA_024640205.1 Flavobacteriales bacterium
GATTGAAGATCATCCTGCTCGGTCGAAGGGCGAGGAGCCGGTCATACCACTCCGTTTGATGCCGCGGATTCAAATAGATCGTGATGGTATCGACAAGGACGCCATCCGGTACTTCCTGTTGGATAGGGACCGTACCGATATTCCCGGAACGCTTGCCAACTGCCATCACGTGATATCCATTGGCAACCAGACGCTCTACGGCCATGTGCGCATAACGCGTAGGTTCAGGACTTGCACCAAGCACCAGCGTGAAGCGATCCTCCATGTCACAAAGTTGGTGATCTTGGCTGTCCACTTCCCTGACGCTTGTCAAGCCGACAGCCTTGATCCTAGCTCCCGGTCATACCTTTCCGAAGGTCATCAACGGTCCTTTCGGGTAACCTGGTCAGGTCCAGGACAAGCAAGGCATCAAGCGCATCATTGAACCGTGGATCCCGATTGAATCCGATGATGCGTCCGTTCAGCAGGAGGTACTTTTTCAGGAGCACGGGCATCCCGTTCTCATGGGGGTCCACCTCTGCAATGATCCGGTCCAAGCGTTTCAGGTCAGCTTTGGATGCTTCTATCAATACCTCCCCATCCGCCTTGTCCGTCTTCAGCTTGAAGCGGTTCCGCGGGCGGACATGCTCGGCCATTTCAGGATCATAGTGGTGCTGCCGCACGAATTCCGTGATCAGTGACCGAGAGAATCGGCTGTAGGAACCACTGATGCTGACCGGCCCGATCAGGTATCGTTGATCAGGATTGGACGTGACGTGCATCAACAGGCCACGCCACAGCATGAACAAGGGCAATCGCTGACGCTGATAGTCCAGTGCCACAAAGGAACGTCCCAACTCGAAACTGCGTCGCAGGATCCGGTCCATCCTTCTATCCATTCGGAACAATGTGCTCAAATAGAAACCCCTTCGGCCGTATCGGCTCATGATACGCCGTCCGTCCCCGATCCGATAACTGCCCGCAAGGCGCTGGGCATCCCTGTCCCAAAGGAAGAGATGGTCGTAATAGATATCAAACTCGTCCAGATCGATGGCCTTATTTGTCCCTTCTCCCACTGCTCGGAAGGTGATCTCCCGCAATCGGCCGATCTCACGCAGAAGATTGGGGATACGGTGGCTCGGGGCCAGGTACAGATCGAATTCACCTTGTGAATTCAGTTTCAGGTCCGTAATGGACCCAATATCCCGCATCAACAATGCGGGGTCGCCTGGTGCTGTGATCTCCTTGGCACTTTTCGGGAAGCGCAGCGGACTGAACAACTCCCTTCGGACCTGCAAACCGCTTCCCAGGGAATAGGTCTTGGCCCGCAGGAATCGCGCCAGCTGTTCGGCGGAAGTGAATGCAGCAATATCCTGTGGGGGTATGGGTTTACCGATACGCATCCGGACAGAGCGTCCTCGCATACGCATCATCTCATTGGGTAAGGCAAGCGTACGAAGATTGGGGTGGATCATGCCGAGCATGTGGAAGATCATACTGTTCGCACCGTCGAACCAGATAGGAACGACGGGTACACCAAGGTGCTGTGTCAGTTTCACGGCTGGAGCCTTCCAACGCGGATCCGCAACACCTTTCACTTCCGTATGCCAACTACTCACCTCCCCGGACGGGAATATGGCGAGCGCGCCACCCTCCGAGACATGGGCCATGGCCTGCCGCATACCTTGGAAGCTGCTGAGCGAGCGCAATTGCTCGAACGGGTTCACCCCGATAAAGCGATCCTTCAGTGGCTCCAACTGCTGAAGCAGAAAATTCGCCATCACCTTCAGATCCGGGCGGACCGGACCAAGCACCTGCACCAGCGCAAGACCGTCGATAGCACCGTACGGATGATTGGCCACGAATACCAAGCCGCCTTCCTGCGGTATGTTCGCCAGGTCCTGGTCTGCCACCTCAATGGTCAGATCCAGGTTCTTGAAAACGCCAGCAACGAATTCGAGGTCCTGTAGGTGCTGTATCTCGTTATAGAAACGTTCGAGCTTCTTCAGACCGCTCATCTCAGTAAGCAGGCCGATGCGCGGGTCGCCCGGTCGCATATGGCTCGCCTTGGCAAGCTCAGAAGGATCCACCATCCGCTTCATCGTGCTCCGTACGAATGTACCGAACCGCTCGTGGACAGGACTTGAACCTGGGACGGCGTCAGATCTCCAGGATCCCGACGATGCGTTCGTTCATCAACTCGCCGCCAGGATAGTTGCGCGTGTAATCCAGGTTGATCCAGTGCACTCCGTTCGCATCGGTGTGGTGGTAAAGCGGAGCGTCACCGGTCTCCCTCACGAAGAGCACCTTGCGTATCAGGTGTGCGGCTCGTTCCAATTGTGCATCGTCCCCTATCCGCATCTCCGGGTAGACATGCCCTTCTGTTCGCACCAAACGGACCTGCCCCCCGACGGCCTTAATACAAGCAGCCATGAGCAAAGCATGATCATCGCAATCGCCGGCCATCAACTCAAGGCTTTCCGCAGGCGGAGCGAAGTATTCCCCTCCTTTTACATCGGAAACGTAACGCCAGCGTGTGTTGATCTCCTTGAATATGGAAAAGGATTGGACCAAGGTGAACTCGTTCTGGCCTACAGCCACATCCGTGAAATTCATGGTCGCCATCCGTACGGCCGCTTTTCGGACATCACTGTCCTGATCGACCACGAGTGCGCGCAGTTTCTCAGCGTCGTGGAACGGCCTGAGCCGGTTGGATGCCAACGGCACCTGTTCGGTGGTCTCGCGTAAGGATCGGAGAAATCCAGCATAGCCACTATAAAGATCCCCAAAGGAATAAGTCCCGATCAACGTGGTCACGGTCAACGCCATCATGGCAATGATCAGTGTTCCATATACCAGGAGCTGAAAACGCTTCACCAGAACGATAAAAGCGATCATCACGAGCAGGAAGATCAGGATATGGTCGACCCGGACCCCTTCACCAATGGGCAGTATGAGCTCGGGTACGAAAGGGTGCACGATGATGAACAATGGCAGCCCTAACAGAAGGGCCACCATATAGGTGATGACCACATGGGCAAGGCTCCTACCTGCCTCCGAAAGGTGCTCCTGCTTTCGTTGTTCCAACAAATTCATTCGATGCGATCTCAGCGAACTTCATGCCGGAGCCTTGTTTCCGGAATTTGGTCCAGTCATGCCTTCAACGCACAAAGACGACGGAAAGATGCCTTGCCACGACCCATCCCTTGACCATCGTTAACATCGTTTAACGACAGTCCATACCGGGCCCTATCCCGCGTCCAGCAACGGATACCGCACAAAACCGCGTTCATTGACGCCCAGCGGTCGATAAGCATCCGCAACCAACCCTTGTAGCTCTTGATGAGCCGGATAGATTTGTCGCCCGATGAAGCTGACCAGCGCACCGATCATGGGCCTTCTGTGGGCTATTTCGCTCGGGACCGACCTGAGCGCACAAGCCGGCCAGGAGCCTTATGGTGGACCAGAGGATACGGATGCGTTCGTGGAGTTGACCGAAGCCGAAGAGGAGGAGGGCACCATTGAAATGGAAGCGTTCGATATGGTGTGGGACGTGAATGATTCCTTGACCTTTATTCCGGGCTACGACATCTATTGCAATTGGAACACCGACGCGATATTCGATAGGATCAGCCCGCCCCGTGTGATCCATGATACACTGAAGCTGTATCTGAGCCATGACGATTGTGACCATTCCATGCCTATCGCTGGCCATGTCACGAGCCCGTTCGGCCCGCGCAAGGGGCGTATGCATTACGGTGTTGACCTGAAGCTGAGCACCGGTGACCCTGTCGTTTCCGCCTTTGCCGGCATGGTCCGCATTTCCCGGTACAACAAGAGTTTTGGGCATGTGGTCGTCGTGCGGCACTACAACGGATTGGAGACCCTCTATGCCCACCTCAGCAAACGCAAGGTCAAACCAGGGGACCTGATCGAGGCAGGTGATACCATAGGACTCGGCGGAAATACGGGCCGTAGTTATGGTAGTCATCTTCATTTCGAGGTGCGTTTCCTCGATCAACCGATCGACCCGGCATTGGTATTCGATCTGGAGCAGGGTGAACTGCAGGACGGGACCTTTGATATCCACAAAGGGACATTTGAAGCACTTGCCAAGGCCCGTGCGGAGATGTCCGCTCGGAAGTACCATTTTGTGCGCAGCGGCGATACGCTGTCCGGTATCGCGCGGAGGTATCATACTTCGGTCGGCGCGCTTTGCCGTCTGAACGGGATCAAACAGACCAGCGTGATCCGGGTCGGTCAGCGTATCCGGACGAACTGAGCATTGCGAGTGGCGGCAGGACCTTCCCGCACAGGTGCCATCAGGCTATTTTCCTTGCCCCTCGCGTAAGGGCGCTCACCATTTCCTGATTGAATTCAGGGGATAGAAGCAAGGCGTTGTTGTCCTTGAAACGGACGAGAAGGACATCGCGCCTCGCGTTCGGCAGTCGATCGGTGAAATACCTTCCAATGCCCATAGTATAAGAGGTGAATCCGATGTCCACGGTGCAATAGCGGGTAAAGGCGCGCACCAGATCACGTTTGGCCGCCTTGCTCATACCAGCCTGTTCATTGAGGTGATCCTTGATGTAGGCCCGGGCTCCGGAACGATCGATAAGACTGACATCCGTGATCTCCTGGAGATCGATCTCCTTGCGATGAGATCCACTGACCAGGTGTAGCGCACTGTTCGATACATAGTAAACACATCGCTTCCCCATATCCCTTAGCAAGGCGACCACCATGCCTATGACCAGCCCGATACCGATGGCGATGAACGGGTAGGCCTTACCGGTCGAGGCGAAGATCAGTACCCCGATCAACAGCGCCGGGAGAACGACCCAGGCCACGATCATCGTGTTGTGCCATTGCCTCCGTGTGGGGAATCGATCCTTGTTCCGGCTCATGTGCTCTGTATCATCACGTCGACCCGATCAACATTAAGAACCAGAGTAGTACGAGAATAACGCAGAGAGGCGGCCTCCGCGCCGCCTCCATGGTACCGGAGAAGGGACTCGAACCCTTACAACCTTACGGTCACACGCCCCTGAAACGTGCGCGTCTACCAATTCCGCCACTCCGGTTTATGAGCCAATCCTGGCCAGGGGCCGCAAATATAGTACATCCTTACAGCCGCAATGCTTGAACGAAAGTGGCATCAGCTTCGTTAGTTTGTAGCATGTCCAGTCACTTCAATTCCGATTTCCGAAGGATGGATAACGGGCGGCCCGTGCACCTCTTGGATCATGTCCGGAGCGTGGTCGCGGACCATGCAGAGGTGCAGCTCCTGGTGGGCAGCGACAGCCAGAACCGGGCGAGATACACGGTGTATT
>JAHEFL010000170.1 GCA_024640205.1 Flavobacteriales bacterium
AGCCTGTACATGCATTTCATCATAGAACACAACCGGGGGCACCACCGCCGTGTGGCCACGATGGACGATCCCGCCTCCGCGCGCTATGGTGAATCCGTTCATGCATTCTGGCTGAGAAGCATCGCGTTCGGGCTGCGCAGTGCCTGGCGCTTGGAGGTGGAACGTTTGCTGAGAAAAGGTACCTCACCAATAAGCTTAGGGAACGAGGTCCTGGTCGGTCTGCTTTTACAGCTTGCCTTCGTGGTGCTCATCGGTGTCGTGTTCGGCGGAACGGTCCTTCTTGCATTTTGCCTGGCGGCACTGATCGGGATCCTGCTGTTGGAAACAGTGAACTACATCGAACACTACGGATTGCAGCGCCGTCGGAATGAGCATGGCGGGCATGTGAGGGTGCAACACGTGCATTCATGGAACAGCGATCACCTGCTGGGACGGCTCACCTTGTTCGAGCTTACGCGGCATAGCGATCACCACTGGAACGCAGCGCGCAAATACCAGGTCCTGCGGAGCCATGGGGATGCTCCGGAAATGCCCCTGGGGTATCCGGGCATGATGATCGTTTCACTGATCCCTCCCCTGTTCCGGAGGATGGTCCATCCCCGCTTGCAGGCCATGGCCCGTGTACATGACGCATTGGAGCTACATCCATAGATGGCGCTCCGCCCCATGAGATGATCGTGGGAACGCTCCACTATCTTGGGCGCCTGCTGGAATGAGTTCTTGGATAGCGATATCGGAGCGATTGCCCGAGGACGGGGAGCGCGTACTCTGCTACTTGCCGAGCAACTCGGTGTACCTGCCGGGAAAGACCGGCGCCTGTGAGGATCGGAACGTGGTCGTGCTGCGCTTCCTGAAGGACTATTTCGCGAAGAACCCGAGCAAGACGGGATACAGCGGTGTCCCCCACTTCTGGCAGGGCGAGGGATCCAGCAACCACTTCTTCAGTGACGTGACCCATTGGATGGCCCTGCCAACGGCGCCTTGAAAAGAGGAAGGTGCTTCCGCGAGCAACCTCACAAAAGCACCTTCCTGATGGTCGGATCGTTAGTCCCTACTTCACGATCTCCAAAAGTTCCACTTCGAAGATCAACACGCTGTTCGGTGGGATCTTGCCACCGGGTGCACCTCCAGGACCATAGGCCAGATCGCTGGGTATATGGAACTTGTACTTGGATCCAGTGGGCATCAGTTGCAGGCCTTCCACCCAACCGCTGATCACCTGACCCACGCCGAAGGTGGCGGGCTGACCACGCTTGATGCTGCTATCGAACTCCGTTCCATCAATGAGTGTGCCCGCGTAGTGCACTTTCACCTGGTCATCGGCGGTGGGCATGGGCCCGGTGCCCAGTGTGATCACCTCATACTGAAGGCCACTGGCCGTGGTGACCACACCCGTGCGCTTACCGTTCTCAGCCAGGTAGGCCGCTCCGATCTCCTTGTTCTTCTCGCCTTGTGCCATTTCCTCCTTCTGCTTTTCCGCTTGTAATTTCATCATGTAACCCTGGACCACTGCCTCCAGCGTTTCCTCGTCCATTTTCACGGTGCTGTCCAATCCGTCACGCAGGCCATCCTTCATGGCATCCAGGTTCACATCGGACAGGTTGGAACGCTTGAAGTTCATGCCGATATCCGCTCCGATGGCGTAGCTCACGGAATCCATTTCGGTCTTCAGGTCAACCCGGCCTTTCTGGCCTTGGGAGCAGGCGCTGAGGATGGTCATCGCCAGCGCGGCGGTAATGATGCGGTCGGTCATACGATCTTTTTGAATGGGCCGCGAAGGTAGGGTCTTCACGCTAACCTGCCCTCGTCATGCCATTCCTCGCTCGCGGTGCACGCACACCAGCAATCCCAGGAAGGTGATGGCGCCATTCACTAAAAGCAGTTCGAACCCGAAAGTGTACCCACCGAACAGCAACTCGGAGTTCCTGTCCAACACGAAGGTCAGCAATGGGCTAAGTACCGACACGATGGGGACCCAGCGATCCCGGACCGTGGCCTTGGTGAGCATACCGAAGGCGAACAGACCCAGCAAGGGTCCATACGTGTACCCTGCGACCACGAAGACGGTCTTGATCACGCTGTCGTCGTTCAACCACTTGAACAACATGATGAGCACCACCATCACCGCGCTCATGACCACATGCACCTTGCGTCGCAGGGGCATCCGCTCGGCTTCCGGCCGCCTTTCGATGTCCAGGATATCCACGCACACACTGGTCGTCAGTGCGGTGAGTGCGCTATCCGCACTACTGTATGCAGCTGCGATAAGACCCAGGATGAAGAGCAGTCCCACCACCACCGGAAGGCTACCATCCGTGGCCAGCATCGGATAAAGCTGGTCCGCTTTATCCGGCAACGCAATTCCAAAACGTTCCACGTACAGGTAGAGCAAGGCCCCGAGCATCAAGAAGACGGCATTCACCAATACGAGTACAAGGCTGAAGCTCACCATGTTCTTCTGCGCTTCTCCGACGCTTCGGCAGCTCAGGTTCTTCTGCATCATGTCCTGGTCCAGGCCTGTCATGGCGATGGCGATGAACATCCCACCAAGGAACTGCTTCCAGAAGTAGGTGCCGGGTTTCGGGTCGTCGAAGAAGAACACCCTGCTCAGGTCGCTGGAGCGCACCTGCGCGATGGTCTCCCCGATGTCCCACCCGAGCTTCTGTCCCAACAGCACTACGGTGAACACCACGGCGAGCAGCATGAACAGTGTCTGCAAGGTGTCCGTCCAGATGATCGTGCGGATACCGCCGCGGTTGGTGTACAACCAGATCAGCAGTATGGTGATCACCACGGTGGCGATGAACGGGACACCCCAGGCATCGAATAGCAGGAACTGCAGGACCACAGCAACCAGGTAGAGACGAGCGGCCGAGCCCAGGCTTCGGCTGAGCAGGAAGAACCAGGCACCTGTGAGGTAGCTCTTACGACCGAATCGTTGTCCCAGATAACCATAGATGGAGGTAAGTCGGAGCCGGTAGTAAAGCGGCATCAGTACGAATGCGATCACGGCGTAACCGGGCAGGTATCCGAGCACCATCTGCAGGTAACTGAACTGGTTCGCCGCCACCATGCCTGGCACACTGATGAAGGTGACCCCGCTGAGCGACGCCCCGATCATTCCAAAGGCAACGATGTACCATGGTGACCTACGTTCGCCCACGAAGAAGGCGTCATTGCCCGCTCCCTTCGAGGTCACCACCGATATACCATACAGCAATGCGAAATACGCGGTTATGGATGCCAGGATAAGAGCCGGTTGCATGCTGCGAAGGAAGCATGACGACCTGACCCCATGACAGGTCTGCGGTCAAAGTTCTCCGTGGTCGAATGTGCGTGTATTAACCTCAACAGGTCAGAATTCCATCGGTATCCTGGCTCCCGGAACCACGACCGGATGCAAGGACCCGACGGGTATTCGAAAGGGTCCAGGCAGCATTGACCGAACCCAACATCCATCGATGACCGCTACTTTCATCCCCGAGACAAGTCGAAGTACCACGAATGATCACACGAAAACACCTTCGCCCGGACCTGGCGATCAAGTACTCTTGGAAGAACATTCTATTCAGCACCCTATGCGCTGGTCTGGCGTATGTGTCCAATACGATGGAAGCGATACCGGACCTGCGTATTCCGGTCGCTATGGTGGCCTTGCTTGGTACAGCGATCGCGGTCATCCTGGCATTCCGGAACGCAAGCGCCTATGACCGTTGGTGGGAGGCCCGGAAGATCTGGGGCGGTATCGTGAACGAAAGCCGCTCCTTCATGCGCCAGATCCTCACCTTGGTGGATCCGGACCGCATGCCGGAGGAATTGCGGCAACGGTTCAATGCCTTGGTTCATATGCAGATCGCCTGGGTGCATGCCTTGCGCCTACAACTCCGCGAAAAAAAGGATCCGCAGCTGTGGCAGCAAGGGGTCGGCGATCACCTTGCACCGCAGACATACCAGAGCGTGCTTCAGTTCAGCAACCGCGTTACACAGATCAGCATGGTGCAAGGCCGAGAGATGAAACGCCTGCATGTGGAGGGTATCACCGATACATTCCTATACATACAGACCACGGACACTCTAACCCGCCTTACCGACCTCCAAGGGCGCGCAGAACGTATCAAGGCCACCCCCTTGCCCCGACCATACGATTACTACACCTTGGCATTCCTGAACCTGTTCATCTTTTTCATGCCCTATGGAGTGATCGGAGATTTCCTGGAACTGCACGTTCCGCTGCTGATCTTCCCGGTCACGGTCATCATTGGTTGGATCTTCTTCCAGATCTACATCTTCGGCAAGGTGATGTCCCATCCCTTCCAGAACTGGAGCACGGATGTGGCCTTGGACGCTGTTTCCAATGTGATCGAGATCGATCTGAAGGAGACGATCTTCGACCCGAACGTACCGGAGAAATTAGTGCCTGTGGATGGCGTGCTAATGTGATGCAACACGGAGCGGCTCCGACCGCACGCTACTTCCGGGAGAATAAATTAGCCGCATGAGCCATTCCTCCGCCCTGCTGGAACACGCCGTGGACCAACTGGCCACGTTGCCTGGTATAGGACGGCGCACGGCCATGCGTTTGGCCTTGGACCTGTTGCGCCGGGAACCGCTGGAGGTGAACCGTTTCAGCGAGGCCATACAACGGATGCGGGCAGAGGTGCGCTATTGCGATACCTGTTGCAACATCAGCGATGAACCGGTATGTGCCATATGCCGTGACCCGAACCGCAACGCAAGCTTGATCTGCGTGGTGGAGGACATCCGCGATGTGATCGCCATCGAGAACACCCGGCACTATAAAGGGCTTTACCACGTTCTGGGGGGTGTGATAAGCCCGATGGACGGTGTGGGCCCTGATGACCTCAACACTGCTGCCTTGCTCGAGAGGGTGAATGCAGGTGGGGTCGAGGAAGTGATCCTTGCCTTGGGGGCCACATTGGAAGGTGATACGACATCCTTTTATCTGGATCGCAGAATGAAGGAGCATGGCCTGCTGGTGACCACGATAGCGCGCGGCATCAGTGTGGGTGGCGACCTGGACCAGGCGGACGAGCTGACTTTGGGGCGAAGCATCACCGACCGCAAACCTTATGAGCAGAGCGTGAAGCGATAGGACCAAAGGCATGAAGCTTTCCGTCGTCATCGTCAACTACAATGTGAGGGCCTACCTGGAGCAGTGCCTGCGTACCGTGTTCAAGGCGCTGGAAGGCATCGACGGCGAAGTATTCGTGGTGGACAATTTGAGCACGGACGGGAGTGTGGAAATGGTGCGCGAAAAATTCCCG
>JAHEFL010000171.1 GCA_024640205.1 Flavobacteriales bacterium
CGCATTTCCTCCTCGCTCAGGCTCATCACCGCCACGCTGTCCTTCCGAAGACCCTTGGATGTCAAATACCGGGCAAGGGTGGCGAAAAGCTCATGGCCGCGGTCATCCATGCTGTCTAGCGGTCGGCCGTTCCTTCGTTGCCATACACGCCCCACTTCATCCCATGCCAGGTACGTCCACACATGTTCACCGTTCTCCAATTGTGTGCTGCCCATGTCGTGGATGTAACGCTCCCCGCCGGCCGTGAATTCGTTCTTCGTCGCCAGTTCAGGTGGAGGAGGGCCGTGTCGTTCATCCCAGAGCTGGACCACCCAGGCAAGGAAAACGATGGGGCTCATGATCAGTATCGAACGTACAAGGAATTTCCAGGTCGCCGGCCAAGGTCGGATGGCGCGCCAGAGCATGAACATGGCGATCGTGCCGAGCATGAGCATGCCTTGCAGGCTACCCAACGCGTTAATGAACCACAGCGCCCAGGCGGCCGCGATCCATTGAGCCAGATCGACCCACCAGACGCTGTTACGGTAATACAGGAACACCGCGATCGCGAGGACCAGCAGCATCGCCAGGCGGATGTGGCTGATGAATACCGAAAGCGAGCGATAATCGTCGTGCCCACCCTCGGCGAGGAAGGAACATACCAACGTGCTGGCCACCACGCTCCAAGCCCCGAAGAGAAGGATGGTTCGGAGCTCCTTTGTGGTCAGCGGCTCTGAGCCACCAAGAATGATCCCGAATACTAGGACCGGGAACAGAATGCGGCCGAGGTCCGTGCCCCAGGCCATGTCCTCGGTCCACAGCAAGCCAAGCACATGAAGGCCGAAAAAAGACAGGAAGACCAATACTTCCGGGCTGCTGAACGCCTGCTTGAAGCGGATCTTCAGGTCCTTACGCACCACACCTTCCGCAAGCCAGTTGGCCGCCAGGAGCATTTGAGACATGCTCAGGAAAGCCGTGCTCCAAGGAAGAAAGATGGCGCAAAGCGTGAGCGCACCGACATGCACTTTCCGGAAAGGGAAATGGGTCGGCATGTTCCTAAGAGCGGGCGATGCCCCCATGGATGATCAGCGGTCCCCCTTGCCAGCTCCGGTCAGGATCCGACCGTACTGATCAGTATTCAATACTTCCAAGGACCGCTTCACGTAGAGGTCCGTGCTCAGGGCTGCTTGTGCCCGTCCCGTCTGGAAATAATAGCGGCTCACGATCTCGTTGCGCAGGACTTCCTCGATATCCGAACGGAAACGCAGCATGTCCGCTTTGCGATCAGGCTTTAGGCCGCTCCTAAGGGCTTCGATCTGCGCCTTGGTATGCTCGTAGTACCGCTCCTTTTTCGCTTTCTGTTCAAGCGCGTCCAAGGCATCCATGCTTTCCGTATGGTAGTCCACCTCACGCCCTTCCACGAATGCTTGGAACTCAGCGTAAAGCGCATCGTCTATCATGAACTCTGCGGCCGCCGGTATGGTCTCATGCTTCGAACGGTATTGCGTGGCGAAATCGAAGAATGCATCCTCCGCGTAAAGACCTCCCACCACCTTTGCGAGTTCAGGATCCTCCACATCCACATCGGGCAGGATCCCCCGACCGTCAAAGACGGGCCTTCCGTTGCGCGTCTCGAATGCGGCGATATCCTCCTCCTTCACCTCGGTGACCTTACCGGTACTGTCCCGGTGCGCATAGTCCAGTTTCTGGATGCAGCGACCGCTGGGTATGTAGTACTTGGCCACGGTCACCTTCACCTTGCTATTGTATCGAAGGTCCCGGGTCTGTTGAACGAGTCCCTTTCCGAAGGTCCGCTCACCGATCACCACGGCCCGGTCCAGGTCCTGCAATGCGCCGCTCACGATCTCGCTGGCGCTGGCGCTCTGTGCGTCCACCAGCACGACCAAGGGAATGGTCGCATCAACGGGTTCGCTCAAGGTCTTGTACGACTTGTCCCATTCGGAGATCCGGCCCCTCGTCTCCACGACCAATTGGTTCCGCGGTACGAAGAGGTTCACGATGTTCACGGCTTCACGCAGGAGACCTCCACCATTACCTCGCAGATCAAGGATGATCTTCCCCGCACCTTGGTCCTTCAACTCTTTCAAGGCATTGCGCACGTCCTGTCCGGCCGTATGGGTGAAGCTGTTCAGCTTGATGTACCCCACACCGTTGGCAGCATCTATGATGCCTTTGTAAGGAACGTCCGGGATCTTGATCTCTTCGCGGGCCAGGGTATGCTGCATGGTACCCACCCCCTCTCGGTTCACCACCACGTTCACGGAGGAGCCTGCCTGACCTTTCAGCAACTTGCTCACCTCCTCCGTATCCAGCCCTGTTACCTGGCGGCCATCCACCTCCAGGATCTCGTCCCCTGCCCGGATCCCGGCTTTCATTGCCGGAAAGCCTTCATACGGTTCGCTGATCAGGACAAGGTCATCCCTTCGCCGGATGAGAGCCCCGATGCCACCATACTGCCCGGTGGTCATGAAGCGGTAGTCCTCCATGTCACTTTCCGGGATGTATTGTGTGTACGGATCAAGGGAGCCGAGCATGGCATCGATACCCGTCTTCATCAACTTGCCGGGCTGGGTCTCATCCACATAGTAGATGTTCAACTCCTTGTACAGGTCCGTGAAGATGTCCAGGTTCTTACTGATCTCGAAGTAGCTGTCGCCGGCAGCGATCGTGATCGCACCTCCCATCGTGACGGCCCCAGCAATAAGCAGCGTCCTCCATTTCCGGGTTGTGTTCGTGGATCGTTCAGTCATGATCTTCGGGGTCTACAGGGACCGGGTCATGGCCATGACCGCCCCATGGGTGACAAGATAGGAAGCGCTTGAGGGTGAGCCAGCCGCCGCGGAAGGCCCCATGTTGTTGCAGGGCCTGCACGCCATACTCCGAACAAGACGGCGTATAGCGGCACGCACCAGGCAGCAGCGGGGAAAGCACGTATTGATAGAAGCGCACCAAAGCGATCAGCGGAATAGCAAGGAGTTCAGCCATTCTCTTCCAACCAACGGTGCAAAGCCCGGGATATTTTCATGCGTGTCTCGGTCAGCGTGGGCTCCTCATTCCCCTGGAAGATGAAGAGCCAGGCAAAATGCTCTTTGTTGTTCTTGAGGCGTATGGCCAATTCGGGTTTGCTCAATCGGTAAGCTTCGCGCATCAGCCGTTTGATCCGGTTACGATGAACGGCGAGGCGTACGTTCCGTTTGGGCACGGAGAAGGCAACTTGGGCGAAAGCAGGTCCGTTCATGGCCACCTTTTTCCCGACCAACTTGAAGGGCCGGTCATGGACCGAACGTCCGGTCGTCGCAACATCACGGATCCGCAATGCACCGCACAGTCGTTCGTGCTTTCGAAAGGTGGGCCGGATCATCTGGACGTGGGCTGTTGACCGCCACGGACCGTTCGACCGGTGACGGACCGAAATTACTTTTTCTTAGCCTGCCTTTTGAGGAAAAGCTCGATGGCACCGGTCATGGATGGGGCTTCGGGCAGGGGGGCCTCGATATCCAGGCGCAGGTCATTTTCCTTCACGCACTTTGCCGTGGTGGGGCCGAAAGCAGCAATGATCACATCGTCCTGTTTGAAATCAGGGAAGTTCTTCTTCAAACTTTCAATACCACCAGGACTGAAGAAAACGAGCATATCATACTTCAGGTTCTTCATATCGCTCAGGTCGGTCGCCACCGTTCGATAGAAAACGACATTGGTGTATTTCACACCTGACTTGGCCAGCAGTTCGGGGATCTCCCCTTTCTGGATGTCGCTGCAAGGCACCAGGTATTTTTCATCCTTGTGCTTCTTGATCACTTCAAGCAGATCCCGGAAACTTTGCTTGCCGATGAATACCTTCCGCTTTCGGTAAACGATGTACTTCTGGACGTAATACGCTACGGATTCCGAAACGCAGAAGTACTTCAAGGATTCCGGCACGGTCACGCGCATCTCCTTGCACATCCGGAAGAAGTGGTCCACCGCGTTCCTGCTGGTCAGCACGATGGCCGTATGGTCCAGGATGTTGATCCGCTCCTGGCGGAATTCCTGCCCGTCCACCGGCTCCACTTTAATGAAAGGTCTGAAATCGATCCTCAGACCGTACTTATCGGCCAGTTCGTGATAGGGCGACCGCTCATCTGTAGGAGCAGGTTGCGATACGAGAATGGTCTTGATCTTCAAGGCCTACCGGCTTAGGTTGTGGGATCGACCGTAGGATGATCACCTGAACGCGCGGATCAGGAGTAGAACAGGGATCACTTCGGCGGCGCAAATGTAAAGAAATATGTAGCGGACCGGGACCCCCTCACCCAAGCCGATCCAAGCCCCCCGCACCCATCTGTACAGCAGCAGGAGCGCGATCAGGATCGAGCCAACAACGAACAGGGATGAACGCCATTCGGGCTGGTAGGCAATGAGAACCGAAACGGGAAGAAGAGCCATTCCGTTGAGTATGAAAAGGAGCAATCCGGTGGAAAGGTGTTCGGATAGCCCGCGATCGGTGGCTAGAAGACTGGTCAACAGGCGAAGTAGTAAACCATGCCCAGCGAGCGCAAGAGAAACGGTGACGAACCATTGGCCATAGGTCAGGGCGTTTTCATCCGCCGAGTGAACGAATGCCTGCCAGACGAACAAGGATATTACCGCAATGGCTACCATCAGTAATCCAAGGAAAGTCCGGTCCTGCAGGTCGATCTCCTCCCGAAGTGTTTGGCGACCCAGGCGCATCCGGAACATGGCCTGGGACAACAGGCGCCATTTTTTCGGGGACCCGATGTTGGTATAGGCTAGGGCACCGAACACGGCCAACAGCAGCGCTGTCACCCATTCGGCCTTCAGTGGGTCGTTCGCACGCACTATGTCTTGAAGGGCATCAGGGTCCATGATATCGCTGGCAGTGAGGCAAAAGTAGCCGTCGGACAGGCCGTAGGGCCTTTCCTATTTTTGCGCTCCGCGTTCCCGCAACCAAAGTGGGCGCTTCCCATGAGCACGACCACGAAACCATCCGGCACCAAGGCACCTCGTACTTCCACCGATATGTTCAAGGCACATGACCATTACCTGGTCGATGAGCTACTGACCGAGGAGCACAAACTGATCAGGGACACGGCGCGCAAGCACGTGAGCAAGCACCTGAAGCCGATCATCGAGGATGCGTTCGAACACGCCGAGTTCCATCCGGAGATCATTCCTGGATTGGCTGGGATCGGTGCATTCGGCCCCATGATACCGGTCGAATATGGTGGTATGGGACTGGACCAGATCAGCTACGGATTGATTATGCAGGAGATCGA
>JAHEFL010000172.1 GCA_024640205.1 Flavobacteriales bacterium
CGCTTGTGACCGGGACCGGGGTGATCACGGACCCGACCTCGCCGAGCACCACCGTGACAGGCTTGTCAATCGGTACGAACCAGTTCGTATGGACCATAGATAATGAGCCGTGCGGTACGACCGCGGACACGATCACCGTGGTGGTCTTTGACGAGAACCATCCGCCTGCTGATGCCGGCGCCGACCAGCAGCTCTGCACACCGACCAGTTCGACGATGCTGCAGGGTAGTGCCGTGACCTTCCCCGCAACGGGCAATTGGACTATCGTAAGTGGTTCCGCTACGATCGCGGATCCTTCGAACCCTTCATCGATGATCTCGGGTCTTACCGTTGGTCAAGTGGTCATGGAATGGACGGTCAGCAACGGTCCCTGCGATAATGGCATCACGACGGATCAGGTGGTGATCGACATTTTCGACGATACTGCTGCCGATGCCGCTGCTGGACCGGACCAGTCCTTCTGTACTCCGATCCAGGTGGAGATAACCATGTTCGCTAATTCGCCGATTTTCCCGGCAACAGGCGAATGGACACTGGTGAGTGGAGCTGGCACCATCAACGATGCAAATGATCCATTCTCGGTGATCACAGGATTAGGCTTGGGTGCGAACACCTTCGCTTGGACGATCGACAATGGGGAATGCGGCAGCTCCAGCGACGAGGTGACCATCTTCGTATATGATCACACGGAACCGAACGCGGATGCCGGTCCGAGCCAACAGTTCTGCCAGGATGTGAGCACCACGGAGCTGGAGGCCGTGCCCACGGTAAGTACCGGGGTCGGTACCTGGAGTTTGTGGACCGGTACTGGTACGGTGACCGAACCGTTCGACCCCTTCACCATGGTCACCGGTATGGCTCAGGGCGACAACTACTTCATTTGGTCAGTGGACAATGGAGCTTGTGGAAATAGTGCGGATACGATGCTCGTGTTCATCAAGGATTGCCTTACGATCACCGTTCCCAATGCCTTCTCGCCTAATGGTGATGGGGTGAATGATGTGGTGGTCATCCTGAACATCGAATCCTATCCGAACAACCGGCTCTTGATCTACAACCGATGGGGCAACAAGGTGTTCGACCGCAGCCCTTATGTGAACGATTGGGATGGTACGAACCAGTTCTCCTCCATGTTCGGCGATAAGCTGACCGAGAGCACCTATTACTATGTCCTTGACCTCGGTGACGGCAGTGATGCGTACACCGGTTACATCTACCTGCGCCGATGAAAACCCCGAACAAAGAACAACGATCGCCCATGCGACGCACGGTACACGGATGGATCGGAACGCTGGTCGCGGTCGGACTGGCAGGCGCCCTTCAAGCGCAGCAGGATCCGCAATTCACGCAGTATATGTTCAACCTGTTGGCGATCAACCCGGCATACGCCGGTAGTACGGAACGCGTGAGCCTAAAAGGGATCTCGAGGCACCAATGGGTAGGGTTCGAAGGCGCGCCGAATACACAGTCGTTAACCGTTCACTCACCTTTGGGACACGAGAGCGTGGCGCTGGGTGGCACCATCCTGCGGGATACACATGGGCCGATTACGCAATACACGTTCATGGCGGATGTGGCCTACCGGATCTTCATGGGTGATGCGAAACTTGCCTTCGGCCTGAAGGGCGGCCTCAATCTTCTTCAAGGGGAATATGCGGAACTGACGCCGATAGACCCGAACGACCAGGTCTTCCAACAGAACGTGACCAGCAAGTTGGACCCGCAGTTCGGGTTCGGCGTGATGTACTACAGCGACCGGTATTTCATCGGGTTGAGCACGCCCAAACTGTTGCGGACGGAATTCTTCGAGACCGACTCCCTGGCCTTCGTGTCTGAGCAGGGTCAGCGTCCGCACTATTTCCTAACGGGTGGCTATGTATTCGACCTGGGGGTCTATCATAAGTTCAAGCCGACTTTCCTTGTGAAAGGAGTGCAGGGTGCGCCGGTCAGTTTCGATATCAGCGCGAACTTCCTCTTCTTCGAGAAGTTCTGGCTGGGCGCCATCTATCGCCATGAGGACGCCGTGGGTGCCCTTGCGCAATACCACATCACGAATGATCTGACCGTCGGGTATTCGTACGACTACACCTTATCGAAGCTGAACAATTACAGTAGCGGATCGCATGAGATCATGTTGGGCTTCGAGTTCGGCAACATTCTCAAAGGCATCCGTTCACCGCGCTACTTCTGACCATGAAGCAACGATCGACCCCCTTGGTGCAAGGTATCCTGACCACCGCGTTCCTGGCCGTGGCGATGCTGTGCGCACCCTTAGTTCAGGCACAGAAAATGAAGGAGCGCATGGCGGAGCGCCATGCTGAGGTCTTCGATTATCCGAAGGTCGCTGCGATCTACGAGAACCTGGATGCGAAAGGGAAAGCGGAGCCTGCCGATCTGCGACAGCTCGCATTGATCTATCGGAAAATGGGTGATCCGATCAAGGCGGAGCAAGCGTATATGCGCTTGATGGGTACCGGAAGCCAGACGGCCGACGACGTTTTTAATTACGCGGAACAGCTCAGAGCGAACGGGAAGTATCAGGAAGCGCTCGAGTGGTACGGTAACCATGCGACCCTTGACCCGGAGGATGGACGCTCCAAAAAGTACGTTGACAACCCGGCGATCTTCGATCGATTGATGCGTGACAGCTCGCGTTCCACAGTGCGCAAATTGCCCATCAATTCACCACAAGCGGATCTGGGCGCCGCGGTTCTCGATGATCTCTTGCTCTTTGCCAGCGCCCGTGGTGAGGGAGTTGGAGGTGGCAGGACCTACGCTTGGGATCAGGAACCGTTCCTCAACCTCTATTCCGCCTTATTGAAAGGGGAAACTGCGGAGGAGCCGCTTGTCATGCGGAAGGATGTGAACAGCCGTTACCATGATGGAACCGTTTCGTTCGATTCCACGTCGCAGCGCCTTTACTTCACCCGGAACAATGCGCACTATGGCGTGCTGAATAAGACTTCTGGCGGGCAGCTCAATCTCGGTATCTACTATGCGGATGTCACGACCGGTGAGTTCGGGCAGCAGGAGTGGGGGAACGTGATCCCTTTCGAGCATAATGACCCCGAGGATAATTATGGCCACCCATCCGTATCACCGGATGGTAGCAAACTCTTCTTTGCAAGCGATAGGGCTGGGGGGCAGGGTGGTACCGACATCTGGTTCTGCGAAAAGCTGGGCAGCCAATGGGGAGTACCACAGAACATGGGCGACAAAGTGAATACACCGGGTAACGAAATGTTCCCTTACCTCGCCGCGAACAACACATTGTATTTCGCCAGTGACGCTCATCCTGGTCTCGGAGGACTGGACATCTTCATGTCCCGCATCACGTCCAATGGCCCCGGGACCGTATTCAATCTGGGATACCCATTGAATTCGAGGAGGAATGACCATGGTCTCATCCTGGTCGATGACAGTACCGGATTCTTTTCCAGCAACCGACCTGGAGGTATGGGCAGCGATGATGTCTACGGGTGCACTGTGCGTCCGCCGATGATGTATCTGGCCGGCAGGGTGATCAATAAGGAGACGAAAGAGCCCATCGAGGACCCGGTGGTCCTGCTGAAAGGTGATGGCGACAAGCCGGTGCCCAATGCAGTGGTGGAAAGTTTGCCAGCCGGGCGCTTCACGGCGGAGGCCGAGTACAATGAGGTGTACCTGATCACTGCCAATAAGAACGGCTATTTTCAAGGTGAGCTGAAGGTGGCCACCGATTTCGACCCCTTGGAGGATCTCGTGATCGAGTTGGTGAAATACGACTATGCTGCGGAAGGTTTGGTGATGCATGGCGAGACCGGCGCCTTACTGGAAGGAGCTATGGTCACCTTAACGGATGGGCAGGACAACGTGGTGGCCGAGGTCATGACCGATGCCACTGGGAAATACCAATTCCCTTTGCTACCCGCCATGGACTACCGCATCCGCGTCGATAAGCCGGACTTTTTCAAGCAAAGTGTTCGGATAACCACCAAGGACAAGGCCAGCGCCCTGATAAAGACGGACTTCAGTCTGTTCCCCTTGGTCGTGGATCAGGCCGTTCGCTTGGAGAATATCTTCTATGATTACAACAAGTCGGATATCCGTGCGGATGCCGCGTTGGAGCTGGATAAGCTGGTAGCTGCGTTGCAGGAGAACCCCACGGTGAAGATCGAGCTGAGTTCCCATACGGATTGCCGAGGAAAGGACGCGTACAACTTGAAACTATCCGATAAGCGGGCGAAGAGCGCTGTTGATTACCTGATCTCCAAAGGGATCGACAAGTCGCGTGTGAAGAGCAAAGGCTATGGAGAAAGTAAGCCCTCTGAAGGCTGCAAGTGCAACGATTGCTCAGAGGACGAACACCAAAGGAACAGACGCACCGAGTTCAAGGTGCTATCGATGTAGGTCCACGGATAGGGACCAGGGGGGACGGACGGGTCACGCGCTTTGCGCTGTGGCCCGTTCGTCATTCACGCTTCATACGTTCCCTAGCCCGCTCAGCATAGAATCTGTCCTCCGCGATGATCTTGTAATAAGCATCAACGGCCGCGTCTTGATCTCCGGACCGGTCGAGGGTCAAGGCCAGGTACCAATCGGACTCCTCGTCAAAGGTGTCGATGGGATGGTGTGCGCTTCGCATGAGGAACTCACGTGCCCTCGAATACATGCCTAGGTTATAGCTGCAGAGACCAGCATAGAAAAGGGCATTGACATCCTCAGGGTACTGTGCCAAAAGGAAGCGCAGGTCCTCCAGGCAACCTTTGTGGTCGTTCCTTTTGAATTTCCTCAACGCCTCGGTAAAGTAGGGTACGTATTCGCTCATGCGCTGTGGTTCCCGTGCCTGTTCCTGTGCACCCTTGTCGGCATGTCGTGCGGTCACGTGATCCTCAAGGGTGGGCTTCAGAGGGTCCGGTCCATACATCTCCTTCGGGTGCACGAGTTTGAGGTCGAATACGTACAGCAATTGGCGTGAACTTTTTACGGTACGTGCAGGCCGCTTGGACGCTTCGGTACGAAGCGGATCCGGGTCGGTCGGTAGTGGATCCAACAGGTCGATCCCCGGTTCCCGTTCGATCATGGCATCCACGTTAGCGGTACGTGCATGCAATTCGTCGATGCCATGGCCTATCAGCAGGCTTTCCGGCTGCTCCACCGCCACCTCGATCTCAGACCGTTCCAATGGTGAGTGGGCTCCCATTGGATCCCGGGCATCCTCACGTGGGATGTTCGTGCCGGATACATGGCTCACGGTCCGTGGCTCCGGGC
>JAHEFL010000173.1 GCA_024640205.1 Flavobacteriales bacterium
ACGGTGAGGTGGGATCGAACTTGTTGTAGGTGTTGGCCCAGATGACGCCCGCGCGCAATTTGCTGGTGAGGTTGAAGATCTTGCTGCCCTTGTCCGTCCACACGCCGGCGCTGAGGCCGTAGGGCGTGTTGTTGGCTTTCTGGATCACCTCGTCCACGGTGCGGAAGGTCTGCACGGCGAGCACGGGGCCGAAGATCTCCTCCTGCGCGATGCGCGCGCTCTGCGCCACGTTGAGGAAGAGCGTGGGGCGGCACCAGAAGCCCTTGCCGGGTAGGTCGCAGGGGCTCTGGTACATCTCGGCACCTTCGCTCTGGCCCAGCTTCAGGTACTTGTTGATGGTGCCGAGCTGCTCGCGGCTGTTGATGGCGCCGATGTCGGTGTTCTTGTCGAGCGGATCGCCCACAACGAGCGAGCGCATGCGGTGCTTGAGCTTGCGGATCACTTCGTCGTACACGCCTTCCTCCACGAAGAGGCGGCTGCCGGCGCAGCACACGTGGCCCTGGTTGAAGTAGATGCCGTTGATGATGCCTTCGACGGCCTGGTCGATGGCGGCGTCGGCGAAGATGATGTTGGCCGCTTTGCCGCCGAGCTCGAGGGTGAGCTTCTTGCCGCTGCCGGCCGTGGCGCGCTGGATGAGCTTGCCCACGTTGGTGCTGCCGGTGAAGGCGACCTTGTTGACATCGGGATGGTTGACGACCGCCGCGCCCGTGGCACCCGCACCGGTGACGATGTTGACGACGCCATCGGGGAGTTCGGCTTCCTGCAAGAGCTCTGCGAGCTTGAGCGCGGTGAGCGGTGTGGTCTCGGCGGGTTTCAGCACCACGGTATTGCCGCAGGCAAGGGCGGGCGCGAGTTTCCACGCGGCCATGAGCAGCGGGAAGTTCCACGGGATCACCTGCCCCGCAACGCCGAGCGGAGATGTGACTTTCCCCGGGAAGGCGTAGTGGAGCTTGTCGGCCCAACCGGCGTAGTAGAAGAAGTGCGCGGCGGCGAGCGGCACGTCCACGTCGCGGCTTTCGCGGATGGCCTTGCCGCCGTCCATGCTTTCGATGACGGCGAACTCGCGGGCTTTCTCCTGTAGCAGGCGCGCGATGCGGTAGATGTACTTGGCGCGTTCGGGCGCGGGCATCTTGCTCCACACGGTGTCGTACGCTTTGCGCGCGGCTTTCACGGCGGCGTCCACATCGGCGTCATTGGCCTCGGCGATGCGCGCGAGCTTCTGCTCGTTGGCCGGGTTGATGGTGTCGAAGTACTTCCCGCTCTTCGGCTTTTGCCACTTTCCGTTGATGAAGAGCTCGTATTGCGCGGAGATCTTGATGTGGTCCTTGCTTTCTGGAGCGGGGGCTAATTGCCAGTCGAGGGGTTTCTTCTTTGTCGGCATGGAAAACCAAAGGTAACCGCCGCTTTGCCCTTATTTCTGCGTTCGACCCTCTGTGTTCCCGTATCCCAGGTAACGTCCGGCCAGCTCCGTAAGGAAGCCGGCCAGCTTGTTCCGATCACGCCCTGCATTCAGCTCTGTGAGGGCAGGGAGATGCTCCATGGCGAACTCCAGTGAATGCGCCATTTCGATGAGCGTTGTGGCGAATGAACGTGGATGCTTGCAACGGCTGTCACAGGCTTTCAGTTCCGCTGCGATATGGGCACATAGATCCTTATAGGGTTGGAAGAGCTTGAGCTTGTTATCCTCGTCCACGTTCCGGTGCAGGAAGGATTTCGATCCCTCCACGATCACCAGCGCGCGCAGCGGTACCGGATCCAACTGTGCAGCAAGGGCATCCTCGGCCCAAAGCCCGCACAATGAACGAATGTCACCCTGTACGCGTTCCCATGGGTCGGCAAGCGAACGCCCCTCCTGCTGGCAGTGCGTGTCCAGCCACATCCAATAGAGTTGGAAGTAATACTGGAGCAGGCGCTGTTTGTTCGGGAAGTACTTGTAGATGGTGGCCTCGGTGCATTCCACGCGTTCCGCGAGCTTGCGGAAGGTGAAAGCCTCCAGACCGAGTTCGTTCATGAGGGCCAATCCTTCTGAGAGGATGCGCTCACCCAGTGCGGAGGAGGCCGGATCGCGCAGATGGAGCGAGGGATCGGGTTCGAGATGGTAACGCGGCATACCGGGACAAATATAGTATTACTTTATTCAGTCATTGTTTTACTATATTTGCACCCGATGACCGACCCGATCACACCCTGGCAACGGCTAACACGCCTGCTCCGCATGGACAAGCGCGAGATCGGCCATATCTACCTCTACGCGGTGATCGGCGGGGCCATCAGCCTCAGCCTTCCGCTGGGAGTGCAGGCCATCATCAACCTGATCAGTGGTGGGCAGGTGGCCACCAGTTGGGGTGTGCTCATCGCCTTCGTGACGGTCGGTGTCGGCTTCACCGGCGTACTTCAGGTGATGCAGCTGGCCCTTGCCGAGAACATCCAGCAACGCCTCTTCGCACGTAGTGCCCTGGAGTTCGCGTTCCGCATTCCACGGATCACCAGGGAAGCAGCGGGAGGCCGCTATCTCCCTGAACTGGTGAACCGGTTCTTCGACACGGTGTCCGTGCAGAAGGGCCTGGCCAAGCTCCTGCTGGATATCCCGCTGGCCCTTTTGCAGATCATGCTATCCCTGGTACTGCTGGCGGTCTATCACCCCTTCTTCATCGCCTTCGGCTTCATCTTACTAGTGATGCTCTGGCTGATCTTCCGCTTTACCGGCCGGAAAGGTCTGGCCACCAGCCTGGAGGAAAGTTCCTTCAAATACCGGGTGGCCTACTGGTTGGAGGAGCTTGGTCGCAACCAGGACACCTTCAAGATGATCGGTAGCACGAGCATGCCGATCCAACGGACGGATGAGCTCGTGGTGGGTTATGTCAATGCACGGAAGGCACACTTCAAGGTCCTCCTGGGTCAGTACGGTGCGCTGGTGGTCTTCAAGGTGGTCGTAACGCTGGCGCTGCTTGCTTTGGGAGGTGCCTTGGTGATCAATGAACAGATGAACCTGGGTCAGTTCGTGGCCGCGGAGATCGTCATCATCCTCCTCATCAATGCGGTGGAGAAGATGATCCTGAACATGGCGACCGTTTACGACCTGCTGACCGCGTTGGAGAAGATCGGCCAGGTCACGGACATCGCGTTGGAACCATCCGGGGGACTCAAGGTGGTGCCTCGGACAGGTACACAAGGTCTGGATGTCCGCACCAAGGAACTGGGCTATCGGTCCGGGTGGAACGAGCGAGCCGTACTGGAGGACATCGACCTGCATCTGGCCCCTGGTGAGAAGGTTTGCCTGAGCGGTACGAACGGATCCGGCAAAACGACCCTCCTGCGCATCCTGGGTGGTGGGATGCCGGCCACGAGCGGAACGGTACTGCTGGATGAACATCCCATCAACAGCCTGGACCTGGAACATGTGCGCTCCATGATCGGCGATAGCCTGAGCCATGAGGATGTGTTCATCGGGTCCGTGATGGACAACATCACCGTGGGCCGCAGCTGGGTCACGGAGGAGGATGTGATCGCGGCCTGTCGTGTCACGGGCCTGTTCGAGCAATTGTCCCTCTTACCGAACGGCCTCCTCACCGACCTCGACCCGCAAGGGGCCAGGTTACCCAAAAGCCTGGTGAAACGCATCGTGCTTGCGCGCGGCATCGCCGGCTCTCCCCGCCTGCTTTTACTGGAGGATGGCATGCAGGATTGGGAGCCCGAGGAGCGCGAGAAGCTGCTCGGTTGGATCACGGACCCTGCGCGGACCTGGACCCTCCTGGTCGTGAGCAACGACCCCTGGGTGCAGCAGCATTGTTCCCGTGTATTGTACCTGAGGAACGGACGCATCGTGAAGTCATGAGCCATGTTGGACCTGAGCCCACATAACCCGGTGCCGGACCTTGACCGGAGCAGTTTCACCAGCTTCCGGACCATCGGAGTATCCCGCGCCAATGCCTTGTTCGCAAAATGGGTCATCGCCGTTTGCGCCTTTGTTCTGATCGGCCTCTTCCTCCCCTGGACGCAGAATATCCGGGCGCGGGGAACGCTCACGAGCCTCTCCCCCGACCAACGCCCTCAAACGATCCATTCGATCATCCCGGGCAGGGTGGAGCAATGGTTCGTCCAGGAGGGACAATTGGTCAATAAGGGCGATACGATCCTGCGCTTGAGCGAGGTCCGTTCGGAATACTTCGATCCCATGTTGCTCGATCGTACCCAACAGCAGATCACGGCCAAGGAGATGACTGCCCGTAGCTACGATGAAAAGGTGCGATCCCTGGATGCCCAGATCGACGCGCTCACAGGTGGCCTGCGCATCAAGCTGGAGCAGGCACAGAATAAGATCATACAGGCCCGTTTGCAGATCCAAAGCGATAGCATTCGCGTGGTGGCCGCAAGGACAGAAGTAAAGGTCGCCGATGATCAATATGCACGCGGCGAGCAGCAATTCAAGGAAGGACTTGTGAGCAAGGTGGAACTGGAACGTCGCCAAGTGGCACAGCAGCGTGCCAATGCCACGCTCATCGATGCCCAGAACGACCTGCTCGATGCTCGTAACGAGTTCCTGAACGCAGAGCTGGATGTGAATGGCATTCGGAACGATTTCCGCGACAAACTGAGCAAGGCGGAGAGCGAGAAGTTCGCCAGCATGAGCCAGTTCTACACCACCGAGGGAGAGGTGAGCAAGATGCAAGTGGACCTGGCCAACTACACCGTGCGGGCCGGGAATTATTTCGTGACCGCACCTCAACAGGGCTATATCACCAAGGCCGTGGTGACCGGCGTGGGCGAGACCGTGAAGGAGGGCGATCCGCTTGTCAGCGTGATGCCCGCTCGCTTCGACCTGGCCGTGGAACTCTACGTTCGTCCCATGGACATGCCGCTGATCAACAAAGGGCAGAAGGTGCGCTTCATTTTCGATGGCTGGCCGAGCATCGTGTTCAGTGGTTGGCCGAACACCAGCTACGGGACCTTCGGTGGCGAGGTGGTGGCGATCGACAATTTCATCAGCGCTAATGGGAAGTACAGGATCCTGGTCGGGCCGGACGAGCTGGACAAGGAATGGCCGAAAGCTTTGCGCGTTGGAGGAGGTGCGGTCGGCTTCGCGTTGATGAGCGATGTGCCCATCTGGTACGAGCTGTGGCGCCAGGTCAACGGCTTTCCCCCCGATCTGTACACCGACGTTCAGGATGTGAGCACGAAGGGGTCTGAAATGGAATGAGACGCATCGAGAGAATCCATGATCAACCGTCCGGGCAAGTAAGGCC
>JAHEFL010000174.1:0-559 GCA_024640205.1 Flavobacteriales bacterium
TCCGCTTCGAGATCCATGGAAACAACGCGTCGATCCACCATGACCCCTGCATTCCTGAACGGGCTCTTCGACCCACGTACCAGGTTGAAGCTGGCGCTCAGCTCGGCGAGGTCCCCTTGCAGTTCAAATTCTGACGCGGCCGTGGTCTTTGCCGATCCAGGGAATGCTTCAGCGAAAACCCCCTCACGAAGGATCCAATCCTCCTTTCTCTTCATGGCTAGAAGATGCCGCGCCATATCCGTGCCTTTCCGATATCCACAGATGAAAACCCGTCTTCGGCGCTGGGGCATCCCGTAATCCGCCGCATTCACCACTCTCCATTCCACGGCATACCCCAGGTCGGCCAGGGATGCCAGCATCACGGCCAGATCCCGACCCCGGCGATCCGCGGGAGACTTCAACAGCCGATCCACATTCTCCAACAGAAGGAACCGGGGCCGTCTGCCTTTCAAAATCCGATGGATCTGCCACCAGAGCACGCCTTTCTTTCCTTCCAGTCCAGCTGCCTGTTTCAACGTTCTCGCAACACTGTAGTCCTGGCAAGGGAAGCCACCGACCA
>JAHEFL010000174.1:581-5222 GCA_024640205.1 Flavobacteriales bacterium
TCAGGGATCTCCTTCAAAGGCACCTCGGCGATATTCCTGTTCGAATGCCCTTTCGACCCGAAGCGTGCAACATAGATGTCAGACGCGATCTGATTCTTCGTGGAAGGTTCCCATTGGTTGCTCCATATCACGGTGTAGCGATCGGAGGCATGCTCCAACCCGATCCGGAACCCGCCTACACCGGAGAACAACTCAACGACATTCAAGGACTTCATCGACGGGGCGAAACTATCTCCTGCACGTCACCCGATCAAGGAGAACTTCCAAGCTTTATGCACATGCCATCGATACGGTGTCCTGGACCGAAGCAACCTCACCGCGTCTACCTTGGGACCATTGCACGGTATGCTCAGGCAGATCCACCTCCTTGTTGCTCTCGCACCATCAGTCCTTTTTGGACAGGACGCTGTGATGAATGAACGTGCAGCCAAGGAAGCAGTGTATCGCATCGTTCGCCATTCAGGCCTTCAGCCGGATTTCATTGTTCGAGAGAACAGGGGTATCCCGACTGCGGTAGCCTTTGTCAGGGATCGGCAGCGCATCATCGAATACGACCCGAAGTTCATGGCCAAAGTCATGGACAGCACGTGTACGAACTGGTCCGCGATCAGCATCCTGGCCCATGAAATAGCGCATCATCTCCTGGGCCACACCCTGGATCCGGACCGGGTGAGACCGGGCGACGAACTGGCCTGCGACCACTATTCCGGGTTCATTCTACGAGCCATGGGTGCATCCCTTGCAACCGCCATGGCGGCAATGGAGGTGGCCGGTGATCCGCACGGAACGCAACACCATCCTCCACAACATGCACGCCTGGATGCGATCCGTCAAGGCTGGACACAGGCCTTGGAAATATCCGAACGAAAGGAGCCAGAACCATTCGTAGTCCAGGACGCCTTCCGGTTCACCGTGCGGTTCACCGGGGATCCCAATACCTATTACGTGAACGCGAACGATGAACTGGTCTGGTTCAACACCTTTGCGGAGCCGATCGAATTCGGGATCCTGGAGCGGCTCGAGGGTGGAGATCCGAAATTCCGCCTTTCCTGGTCGGACCAGATCTTCCATGTGGATGGACGTGAAGCGATCTGGAAACGGACCACTGCCGGCATGCAGATGCTCGTTGGGCGCATGGAGCCTTACGGACGCTAGGCACCGATGCACGAGCCGACCGGGGGGATCATTTATTCCGGGGCCATCCAATAATTCGCATCATCTTGTGCCCGAATGCTTGCTTTCTCCACACAGTCCGACCCGGAGACCAGCCGGGAGGTCACCACCCGTCTGGATCGCTTGTTCGTCAGTCTATTGAACGACCCCAGGGACCTGCCTTTTGTTTATCTGGGTCTTCGCGTAACGTTCTCATTGATCCCTCTAGCCGTCCTGTTGTACATGCCATTCGTTACCGGCGTGCTGTGGTGGGCGATCGCGCTGGTCTACCTATTCGTGAACAATGTCACCTTCAAGGGGCCCTTCGGCCTGATGTTGCATTGCACCACGCACCGACGGTTCTTCCGCAAGGAATTCGACATTCTGAACCACTATCTGCCCTGGGTGCTCGCACCCTTTTTTGGCCAATCCCCTGAAACGTACCGGGCGCACCACATCGGCATGCATCACGTGGAGAACAACTTGGAACCGGACGAAAGCAGTACGATGCCCTATCAGCGGGATTCCGGGCGCGACTTCATCAAGTACTTCCTCCGGTTCCTCTTCACCGGCATCTTTACCCTTGTCCAATACCTGTTCTCGCGTAACCGCAATAAACTGGCATGGCAGACGGTGCGCGGCGAATTGCTGTTCATCCTATTCTGCACCGTCATGTGCTTTGTGAATTGGCAGGCTACGCTCGTAGCGTTCATTCTGCCGTTCCTGGCGTTCCGGCTCGTGGCCATGGCTGGCAATTGGGTTCAGCACACCTTCATCTGCCCGGAGGAACCGGGTAATGACTATCGCAACAGCATCACGTGCATCAACGTCAAATTCAACCGCAAGTGTTGGAACGACGGCTATCACATCAGCCATCACATCAACCCCATGATGCACTGGACGGAACATCCCAAGTTCTTCCGTGATCACCTCGCTGAGTTCGGGAAGAACCGGTCGGTGATCTTCGCGGGTTTGAACTATACCGATGTCTTCATACTCCTGCTCCGGGACCGGTACGACCTCCTTGCGAAGCGCTTTGTGGACGTGGGAAACAATTTCAAGGATGATGGTGAGGTGATCTCTTTTCTGCAAAGCCGGGTCACTCCGATCCCGTTCGCACCGGCGGTGGTGCCGGTTTAGCGTTCAACACGGGACCCGGCCGACCGCCGGCTTTCCAGTGGCGCCAAGGAATGCTCAAGCCAATATCTTCGCTCCCTGCAGAGAGAACGGAACCATGGATACGAACGACGGATATGTGAACCGAAAGGTGGACGGGGGGATCGGAACGATCACGTTCCACCACCCGAAAAGCAACAGCCTCCCGGGTCATATCCTTCAGGATATGGGCGATGCCATTTCAGAGGTGGGAAAAGATCCCTCCGTTCGTGTGATCGTGTTGCGGAGCGATGGGGAAAAAGCGTTCTGCGCCGGTGCCAGTTTCGATGAGCTGATGGCCATAAATGATGCCCGGACCGGCCTTTCCTTCTTCAATGGCTTTGCACATGTGATCAATGCCATCCGGACGGTACCTGTGTTCGTTCTGGGAAGGATACACAGCCATGTCGTAGGAGGTGGTGTAGGCCTGGCATGCGCCGTGGATATCGCCTACGCCCATGAGAAAGCAAGCGCACGTTTGAGCGAGCTGGCGATCGGGATCGGGCCCTTCGTTGTGGGGCCGGCTGTGGAGCGCAAAGTGGGAAGCGGGAATTTCGGACTGCTCAGCGCTACCCCTGCCACGCGTCGGGACGCTCAATGGTGCCTGAATGCCGGGATCTACGCGGAGGTCGTACCCACCATCGAGGACCTTGATGAACGGGTTGATCGACATGCCAGGGAACTGACGAGCTACAATCCGGAAGCCATGAGCGAACTAAAGAAGGCGCTGTGGAAAGGAACCGAGGATTGGGACCGTCTCCTTGCGGAGCGCGCTGCGATCAGTGGAAAATTGGTACTCAGCGAATTCACCCGGCAGGCCATTGCTCGGTTCAAGCAGGCCATAGCGGACAAAGGTTGAGCCCTCAGCGCAGACGATCCATGCTGCGAACGAGCGCTTCATCCGAACGGATCGCACGCTCTGCGAGGAATGATAGCACCAGAACGACCAAGGGGACGAAAAAGGTGACCCCGTAGCTCCTATCCACGGTCCCTTGCTGTGCCAGATAGGCCAGCACCGAATTGCTCACGATGTACTGGAACGCCAGCATGGCCAGGGTCAGGAGATAGGTCAGACGCACCACACGTGCCTGTCGCGGACGATTGCCGTACAACAGGATCGATACAGCAAATATCCCGGCCGTCACCATGTACAACATGGCGAATGGAATGACCGGTTCACGAGCGGGGTCCTCCGTTCCATCCGGATCGAAAAGACCCGTGGTCCGGAATTCATGCACACCGGACCCCATCTCGTACTTGGCTATCGGGAACAGCCATGTGGCCAGGGAAAGCAGGGTGGCCAGCAATAGATAAATGCTCTGTTTACGCTGTAGCATGATGGGGGTCGATCCTGATCTTAATGCGGTAGGAATGACGAAAATAGGAACATGGCCGGTGGGTGGTCCGGCGATCATTTCAATAAAATCGTCCCTGGTGTTTCATGATATG
Organism: Flavobacteriales bacterium; assembly: GCA_024640205.1. Classification (GTDB taxonomy): domain Bacteria; phylum Bacteroidota; class Bacteroidia; order Flavobacteriales_F; family PHOS-HE28; genus PHOS-HE28. The sequence continues at coordinate 4,338 of JAHEFL010000174.1, forward strand.
GCCGCCATGCCTTAGTATTGCAATGCATTGCCGTTGGTCGGCGCACATGTGCCTGGCACAATGCGAACGCGCCGCTCGCCAACGACCATCCCTCCTACCGATAGATCCTGAAAGCCGGAAAGGCTATTCGTTACCAAACCGAACGGGTCACCAAAGACCTTAACTCCCCATTCCTTCGTCCATGTACGACCAGACCGCGCTGAGCAGCATGAAGCTCAACGAACTGAAGGAGATCGCCCGCAAGCTCAATCTGAAGAAGGCGGATACGCTCAAAAAACAGGACCTGATCGCCAAGATCCTTGCTGAGCAGGCGATCAAGACCGATAAAGGGAAGGCCATCGCCCCGACCTTCACAGCGGATGAGGATGCCATTACGGCCCTTGCCACCGCAGATGAGGTTGCGCCTGTTGAGGATCCTGAAACACCCGGAACGGACGGCGACCTTTTCGACGGGGATGGTGAAGAGGAAGGGAACGGGGATGCGGATGATGACGATGATGACGGGGATGATGATGACGCCAATGGTGAGGACACCAATGGGGATGATGACGCTGGTGAAGAGGATGACAAGAAGTCGGGATCGGATGGGTCCGAGGACCGATCATCGCGTAATAGCCCGGAAGGAGCGAGCTCCCGGTCGGGAAGGAACGAGGACCGTTCGTCATCGCGGGATAATCGCGACCAACGTGGACGAGGGGACCAGCAACAAAGCCGTCAGGATAGGGACCGATCCAGGCATGAGGGCAGGGACCGGAATGACCGACGGGACGATGGCCGTCGCGGTGGCGATCAGCAGCGTGGTGAACAACAACGTGGTGACCAGCAACATGGGCGAAGGGATCGCGACCGTTCGGGGAGCGATCAACAAGGTGGGCGACAGGACCG
>JAHEFL010000175.1 GCA_024640205.1 Flavobacteriales bacterium
CGCCTCATAACCCCAGAGCTCCTTCCTCACCACTTCGTGCAGCTTTTCCGCAAAGGCTTCCGCCAAGCGATCAGCAAGGGCTTTCAGCAGGATGGCCCCGTAGTCATCGTGCGCCTCCTCCATGCGACGCACATGCGCCTCGATACCCTGTCCCGCCGTAACGGCGAAGCCACCGATGTGGTCGATCATATTCGTTTCCTTCGGAGCGATGAAGTCCGACAGCGCCAGTTGCGGCAGGCCTGCGGCTTTTTTTTGCTGCTGCCGTAACGAATGAAAACGCCCCAGGGTTACCGTTCGGGAAGCATCCTTGTACACTTCGATGTCATCCCCCACCGCATTGGCAGGCCAGAGCGCAGCAACACCGTGGGCCTGGATCCATTGCTCCTTCACCAGACGGTCCAGCATGCGCTGTGCATCCGCGAACAGGGTGGAGGCCTCCTTCCCCACCACGGGGTCGGTCAGTATCACTGGGTAGCGCCCATGCAGCTCCCAGGCCTGGAAGAACGGTGTCCAGTCGATATAGGGAACAAGCTCCTGGAGCGGGAAATTCCGGTACGTAAAGATCCCGGTTGAACGCGGCCGAACAGGCGGTTCCGCGTGCAGGTCCAGCACCAGGCGTCGTTGCCGTGCTTCACCGATGGCCAGATACTCCTTGCTCCGCTCGTGCCCCTCATACTGGGTGCGCACTTTGGCATATTCCTCCTTTATTCTTACCGCATAAGCTTCCCGCTCGGTCGCGCTCAAGAGGTCGCTTACCACCGGAACGCACCGGCTGGCGTCGATCACATGAACCACGGGCTGCTCGTAATGCGGGTCGATCCGCACAGCGGTATGTACGCGGCTGGTCGTGGCTCCCCCGATAAGCAACGGCTGGGTGAATCCTTCGCGGGTCATCTCCCGCGCGACATGTACCATCTCGTCCAGGGAAGGTGTGATCAATCCGCTGAGCCCGATCACATCGACATCCTGCTCCTGCGCGGCGGCGAGGATCTTCTCCGCAGGTACCATCACGCCCAGGTCGATGACCTCCCATCCATTGCAGGCGAGGATGACACCCACGATGTTCTTGCCGATGTCGTGCACATCTCCTTTCACGGTGGCGAGCAGAATCTTTTTCGGTCCGCCTCGCGCCTTGCCATTGGATAAAGGTTCCGGCATGGCCTTCTTCTTCTCCAAAAGGAAAGGTTCCAGATAGGCCACGGCACGCTTCATCACGCGTGCGCTCTTCACCACCTGCGGCAGGAACATCTTGCCAGCCCCGAAGAGATCGCCGACCACGTTCATACCCGCCATCAAGGGTCCCTCGATCACCTTCACCGGATCCTCGAGCTGCTGCCGCGCCTCCTCGGTATCCGCTTCGATGTGATCCGTGATGCCGTGGACCAGTGCATGTTTCAGGCGCTCCTCCACGCTTCCTTCACGCCATGCGGCCTGTTCCTTTTCCTGGATCGCGGATGTGCCCTTGTACCGCTCCGCGAATTCCACCATCCGTTCGGTGGCATCCGGCCGACGCGCCAACAGCACATCCTCCACATGCTCCAGCAGATCGGCCGGGATATCGTCGTACACCCCGATCTGACCCGCATTCACAATGCCCATGTCCATGCCCGCCTTGATGGCGTGGTACAGAAAGACCGTGTGGATCGCCTCGCGAACGGGATCGTTCCCACGGAAGCTGAAGCTCACATTGCTCACGCCGCCGCTGACCAAGGCTCCGGGCAGGTGCTTCTTGATCCAGGCCACAGCGCGGATATAGTCCACGGCATAGTGGTCGTGCTCGCTCATGCCCGTTCCCACCGTAAGGATGTTCGGGTCGATGATGATATCGTGGGGCTGGAACCCGGCCTGCTCCGTGAGGATGCGATAGGCACGCTCCGCGATCGCGATGCGGCGTTCGAAATTGTCCGCCTGCCCTTCCTCATCGAAGCACATCACCACCACCGCTGCACCCAATCGATGGACGATCCTGGCTTGGCGCAGGAACTCTTCCTCCCCTTCCTTCAGGCTGATGCTGTTGGCAATGCCCTTGCCCTGAAGGCACTTCAGTCCGGCTTCCACCACGCTGAACTTGCTGCTGTCCACCATTACCGGAACGCGGGCGATGTCCGGCTCCGCAGCGATGAGGTTGAGCAGCTTTCGCATGGCCTCCACGCCATCGATCAGGCCTTCGTCCATGTTCACGTCGATGATCTGCGCACCGTTCTCCACCTGCTGGCGGGCCACGGTCACCGCCTCGTCGTAATTGCCGGCCTTGATCAGTTTGCGGAAGGCCGCACTACCGGTGACGTTGGTACGCTCACCGACGTTCACGAAGTTGGCCCCCTTGAAAATGCGCTGCGGCTCCAGCCCGCTGAACTCCGGGATGTCCTCCTCAGCGGATCGTGTCCTGATCTTCCGCGGTCGATGACGGGCAGCCTCCTTAGCCAAGGCAGCGATGTGATCAGGTGTGGTACCGCAGCAGCCGCCCACCACGTTCACCAGTGAATCCTGCATGAACTCGCCGACCAGCTTCGCGGTGACCGCCGCCGTTTCCCGATAGTCCCCGAACTGGTCCGGAAGGCCGGCATTGGGGTAAACGCTTACCAACTGCGGGGCCTTTTCAGAAAGGGTTCTCAAGTAGGGCCGCATCTGCGCCGCACCAAGCGCACAATTCAGGCCCATGCTGAAAAGCGGCACATGCTGCATGCTGATCAGAAATGCCTCCAAGGTCTGGCCACTGAGGGTCCTACCACTGGCATCCGTGATGGTGACACTGCACATGAGCGGTACGCGACGACCGAGCTTGTCGAACACTTCCTCGATGGCGAAGAAGGCCGCCTTGGCGTTCAATGTGTCGAAGATCGTCTCGACCAGCAGCAGGTCCACGCCGCCTTCCAGCAGTGCCTCGGCCTGTTCCGCGTAGGTGGCCACCAGATCATCGAAGCTCACGGCCCGGTACCCGGGGTCGTTCACATCGGGGCTCAGGCTGGCGGTCTTGTTCGTCGGACCGATGGCACCTGCCACGAAGCGCGGTTTTGTCGGGTCCTTGGCGGTGAAGGCATCGCAGGCTTCACGCGCCAAGCGCGCCGATGTCAGGTTCAGGTCACGGACCAGGTGTTCGCACTGGTGTTCGGCTTGCGCGATGCGCGTGGCACTGAAGGTGTTGGTCTCGATGATGTCCGCACCGGCTTCGAGGTATTGCTCGTGGATGCGCTTGATGGCCTCCGGACGGGAAAGGGAGAGCAGTTCGTTGTTGCCCTTCAGCAGGATGGGATGCTCCTCCGTACCGGGTGGATGGAAGTCCTCCTCGGTGAGCCCGAGCCGCTGGATCATGGTGCCCATGGCCCCGTCCAGGACGAGGATGCGTTCCTGAGCGATCTGTTCAATGGTATTCATCGTGTTCTTCAAATCCCTGGCCCGTTGCGGCCGATCACAAAAAAACCCCACCCGGAAAGCCGGATGAGGTCGCAGCGCAATGGAATATGCACGGTCTCCTGATCACAGCTCATCTTACCCCCAACAGCGGGGATGGAAGTGGCACCGTACCCCCGGTGGGAACAAGGAGTGGTTGCCAAGGCGTCTCAGGGCCATTTCCCTCAGCCTTTCTCGATAAGCGAAGCCCGATCGCAAGGAACGGGGCTTGTAAAGAACGAGGTGCGAAGGTAAGCGTAGCGATCTCACCCCTGCGCACCAGCCATCTCCCGTACAAAGGCCACGATCCGTTTCCTGAACAACAGAAAAAGCAGCACATACGGCACGGCCATCAGGTAGAGGATGCCTTTGTTCAGCCCGGCGCCAATAGACTGTCCGCCACCATAGATGCCTTCATCGCCGCTTTCCACCACAGCCTTGCACATGGAACAGCCTTGGGCAAGAACAGCCTCCGGAAGTAGAACCATTGCCAAGACCATTAGCAAGATCGATAGATGGGCGCTTTTCATAGGGCGCTCAAAGGTAGGGCTGCTTCAGTAGTAAGGACTGATGAAGAGGTAGACCACTACGCCCGTGACGCTGACGTAGAACCACACGGGCCACACCTTGCGCGCCAGCTTGCGATGTGCCGGATACTGTGCTGACAACGCCCGGTAGGCCGTGAAAAGGATGAAGGGCAAGGAGGTGCCGGCTAGGAGGATGTGGCTGAACAGGATGATGTAGTACATCACGCGGATGGCACCCTGGCCACCGAATGCGGTATCGCCCGCGAACAGGTGATGGGTGATGTACGAAACAAGGAAGAGCACGGAGAGCACCATCGCGCTGATCATGATGCTGCGATGCGCGGCCAGACGACCCGTCCTAGCTGTGAATAGACCAGCGAGTAAAAGCAGGCTCACGCAGCTGTTGATGATGGCGTTCGCCTTTGCGAAGAGGTGGATATCCCAACCTTCCGGTGCTGGGGCCTGCACCCTGTTCAGTAGGACCACCGCCAGGAATACGATGGCCGAGAACATACCGATGACCCAACGCGCCTTCCGCTCGGGGGTGGAGATCATCGCCGCTGGATAGGACCCCTTGGTCATGCTCGTGTCGATAGGCTACCGTTCCGCAGCACGCTGGTTCGCTGCCGCATCGCGGGCTTTGATCTTCTCTTCCTTCAGCAGCATCTTCAGATCCGCTGCCAGGGCGTTCATGCCTTCCGACGTGGTGCCGTCGTAATAGCCCCTGATGTGCCGCTCCTTGTCCACCAGCACGAATTGTTCGCTGTGCAGGAAGCCGTCCGGTGCCATTACATCCTCGCGTGCTGCCAGATGATAACCCTCCGAGCCTTGGAGGTACAGGTCCTCCTTGGTCCCCGTAAGGAACTTCCAACGTGCCGGATCCGCTTGCAGCTTCCTGGCATGCGCATCCAACACCTCCGGCGTATCGTGCTCGGGATCCACGGTATGGCTCAGAAACACCACGTCGTTGAACGCATCGTCGGCGAGCTTGAGCTGCAATTGTTGCAACTGCACTTTCATGCGCGGGCAGATGGTGGTGCAGCGCGTGAAAAAGAAGTCCACGACCAGGATCTTGCCTTCCACCTCCTTGTCCGTGAACGGCATGCCATGCTGGTCGATGAAGCTGAACGCCGGGATCTGCTCGTAGATGGTGTCCACCACCTGGACGCCATCGCGCTCCACCACCATCGTTTCCTTGTGGCCGTAATACGGCAGGTAGGTGAATTGATGCTTCACCAGACCCAACAGGGGAGAGAAAAAGACGAAGAGA
>JAHEFL010000176.1 GCA_024640205.1 Flavobacteriales bacterium
ATCAACCGTGTGCTGAACACGGTGGAGGTACCCTGAGCGGCACACCATTGAAACGCACGAACGAACCGGTACCCGACACCGGCCGGATCGGTGATGCGGACCATGGATACGATCCAACATACCAAGGAACTGCTCCGCAAGGTGCGGCTCATCGAGCTGAAAACACGGGGGCTCAGTGAGCACATCTTCAGTGGGGAGTACCACAGTGCCTTCAAGGGACGTGGCATGACCTTCAGCGAGGTGCGCGAGTACACCCATGGTGACGAGGTGCGTGCGATCGACTGGAACGTGACAGCGCGCTTCGGTCACCCCTTCGTGAAGGTGTTCGAGGAGGAACGTGAGCTTACGGGCATGCTCGTGGCGGACGTGAGCGGTTCCGAGAATTTCGGGACGACCGGACAACTGAAACGCGACCTCATTACGGAGGTCTGTGCGACCATCGCCTTCAGTGCCATACGCAACAATGACAAGGTGGGGCTCATCCTGTTCAGCGACCGGGTGGAGAAGTTCATCCCCCCCAAGAAAGGAAGGAGCCACATCCTTCGGCTGGTTCGGGAGCTGCTGGAATTCCGTCCGGAAGGCAAGGGAACGGACATCACCGAGGCGTTGAGGTACTTGAACAACGTGATCAAAAAGCGGAGCATCGCCTTCCTGGTGAGCGATATGATGGATGAAGGCTATGATGACGCCCTGAAGATCGCCAACCGGCGCCATGACCTGGTGGTACTGCGTACCAGCGACCCGCGTGAAACGGAGATGCCGGGAATGGGACTCGTACAGTTCATCGATCCAGAGACCGGGATCCAACGCTGGGTGGATACCGGGAGCCGTTCCGTACGCACCGCTTACCGTGCCGCTGCGCTGAAGCACCAGCATCGCACGAGCGAAGCACTGCGCCGCGCCGGTGTGGATCACGCCACCATCACCACACAGGATGGGTACGTGCGCCCCTTGATGCAACTGTTCAGACAACGGGAAGGGTTGAGATGAGGTGGATCGCGTACATCCTACTGATCGCAAGCAGCGCCGTTCAGGCCCAGGTGGTGACGGTCAGGGCTGATACCACCGCGCTGCGGATAGGCGAGCACGTGACATTGACCTTGGAGGTGCAATGGGATCCGCAACAGGCCGTACCGGACGTCGAATGGCCCGTGGTCGGTGATACGCTGAGCAGCCCTTTGGAAGTGATCGCGGTCACGGATCAGGATACGATGCAAGGGCCTGATGCCTTGATGCGGATCGTACGCCGGGTGAAGATCACTTCATTCGACACGGGATACTGGCCGATCGCGCCCTTCGCTTTCACGGTCAATGGTCGCCCTTTGGAGACCGAAGCCCTGCTCTTGGAGGTGCGGCCCACGCAGTTGGACGAAGGCGGCGCATTGAGGGATATCCGTGATATCCATGAAGTTCCGTTCAGTTTCTTGCATTGGCTCGGGAACAATTCGCCCTGGCTGCTTGGCTTTCTTGTCCTGCTCGCGTTAGCGCTGCTGATCGCCCTGGCGATACGCAAGCGAAGACAGCGAGGACCAGCAACGGAGAAGGAGGCCCCTCCCCTTCCGCTCCACGAGCGTGTGATCGCTGAGCTGCGTGGTGTCGAGGCACAGAAGCTATGGCAAAGCGGCGAAGACAAGACCTATCAAGCCAGGGTTACCGACCTTGTCAGAGGCTATATCGAAGAGCGGTACTCGGTCCCTGCACTTGAACGCACCACGGATGAACTGCTCCGTGAACTGAGGTTGAGTTCCATGGAATTGGAGCAGCGGAACAGACTGGCGAACATGCTGAAGTTGGCGGACCTCGTGAAGTTCGCCAAAGGGATCCCCAGCAATTTGGAGAATGAGCGCCTGATGATCGAAGCGATCCGCTTCGTCCAGGACACCGCGGCCAAAAATGGCCATGACGTGCGTTCGGCTGCCAGGCACGGCAATTCAGAGGAACGACCCATCACCCCGAGCGAACATGCGAACTGAACGGGACAGGATCATCACCCTGCTTTGGATCGTCGTTGCGGCGGTGGGTGTGGCCCTGTGCATCAGGCACATGCTGGGTCGCTATGAACCTGCCGCACCGCATTATTTCTGGGCGTTCCCACTGATCGCATTGCTCGCGGTCCTGTTCGTTTGGCGCACTGGCAAGCGGAACCCGGTCGCCATCCTTCCCACCCTGAAGGTGATACCTGCAAAGGCCGGTGCCGTTCGGGTCTGGCTGAAACCCTTGCCATTCGCCATGGGTCTCGTGGGGGTTTCGCTGCTTCTCCTGGCCATGGCAAGGCCACAGAGCAAGGACAGTTGGAAGGATGAGAAGCGGGAAGGCATTGATATCGTGATCGCCCTGGACATTTCAACCAGCATGCTGGCGAAGGATCTGCGCCCCGATCGTCTGGAAGCCTCCAAGCGCGTGGGTGTGGATTTCATCAACGGCCGCCCGGATGATCGCATCGGCCTGGTGGTGTATGAAGGCGAGGCCTACACACAATGTCCGCTCACCAGCGATCATCGGGTTCTCAAAGACCTGTTCATGCAACCTCGTCCCGGACTGATCGACGGTGGAACGGCGATCGGAATGGGTTTGGCCACCGCCTTGAACCGGTTACGGGATAGCGAGGCCAAGAGCAAGGTGGTGATCCTCCTCACGGATGGTGTGAGCAATGCGGGCATGGTACAGCCCTTGGACGCGGCTCGGATGGCTGCCTCATTGGGCATCAGGGTGTATACCATCGGTGTGGGCACCCGTGGGAAAGCACTTTCACCGGTGGACCAATATGCCAATGGTCAGTACCGCTATGACTACGTGGACGTGGAGTTGGATGAGGAGGTCCTGAAGCAGATGGCGGAACTGGGCGGGGGACGGTACTTCCGTGCGACCGATGAGGAAAAGTTGCGTGAGATCTACCGCGAGATCGACCGGATGGAGAAAACCTTGGTGAAGGTCACGGAGCACAGTTCGCGGACCGAGGAGTTCCTACCCTATGCAGCGGCCGGTGCGAGCCTTCTGCTGCTCGGGTTCCTGTTCGATCGGAGCATACTTCGAACCATGGCATGAGCGGGATCAGCACATACCGGATGGGTGCCATCGCCCCCGCAGTGCTGGTGCTGGAGGCACTTGTGTGGGCGGCCATGCTCGCCGGTTGGTGGGTCCTGGACACGGAGGTCCCGGCGTTCCGCTTTGAACGACCGGAAATGTTGCGGGCCATGTTCCTCGGCCCCTTGGTCGTGGTCATCTTCCTGCTCCATTTGCTCTGGCGCAGGAAGGCGCTTCGCAGATTCGCATCAGGGAGTACGCTTCAACGTGTATTGCCAGGGATCTCCTTTCTGCGGACCGTCCTGCGCTTCCTTCTTTTCAGGCATGGAATGGGCCTGGTGGTGATCGCGCTCGCCACACCGCAATACGGCACACGGCAGGAGGAAGTGAAGGCGGATGGCATCGACCTGGTGGTGGCCCTCGACGTGAGCAACAGTATGATCTGCGAGGATCTGAAACCGAACCGTATCGGAGCCGCGCGCCTTGCGTTGGAGCGCCTCATCGACCGGATGCATGGCGACCGCCTGGGCATTGTGGTGTTCGCCGGGGAGGCCTTCGTCCAACTCCCCATCACCACGGACCGATCGGCGGCGAAACTATTCCTGTCCACCATCGGGACGAATTCGGTTTCCACGCAGGGGACCGCCATCGGCACCGCCATAGAACTGGCCGCCCGTGGCTTCGATCCGGAAAGCGCGGCGGGCAAGGCCATCATCGTCATCACCGATGGTGAGAACCATGAGGATGATGCCGAAGGCGCGGCACGAACAGCCCATGAGGCCGGGATCGTGGTCCACACCATCGGAATGGGAACGCCGCAAGGAGGCCCCATCCCGGTGCGTCGCAACGGGCAGCTCACCGGTTTCCGCAAGGACCGGGGTGGCAGCACCGTGGTGAGCAGGCTCGATGAGAACATGCTCCAGCGCATAGCGGATGCCGGCGGTGGCAGCTACATCCGGGCAACGGACCGATCGACAGGGATAGAGGAATTGGCTGAGGAACTGCGCACCATGGACCGCACTGAGACCGGGTCTTACCGCTTCACGGCGCATGCGGACCAGTTCCAATACCCGCTCGGGCTGGGAATGATCCTGCTACTGCTCGGCATGACCTTCGGGGAACGCGCCAGTTCAGTACCGGATTGGATGAACATCCTCCGATCCCGGAACGTCACTCCGATCCTGTTCCTGATCCTCCTGGCCGGTTGCGGGGACGCGGCACAACGCATCGCGGACAATGCCATCCGGGAAGGGAATGAACATTACCGGGCAGGCCGTTTCATGGCTGCTGACAGCAGCTACTCGGTGGCACCGGATGATCACCGCGCGGCGTACAACAGGGGCAATGCCGAATACCGCCTCGGACTTTGGAACGATGCCGTGGCACGATACGATGAGGCCGTTGCACTGGCAGAGGGTTCAAAGGACCTGCCCAGCGTTCACCGGAACCTGGGTAATGCCCGATTGATGCAGGCCTTTTGGGCGGACAGCATGAGCCAGGTGATCGCCAAGGACATCGGCGCCATACGAGTGGAAGGATCCGATGTTCTGGGAAAGTTGAAGTTGGCCGTGCTCAGGGATTCCTTGCGGCAAGGACAACGCAGCATGGAACATCTCGTCGACTCGGCCTTGAACGAAGGCGCTTTGGCCTACAAGCGCACCTTACGATCGGAACCGGGTGCCGAGGATGCGAGACACGATCTTACCATGGCGCTGTCGCTGATCGAAGCTCGAAGGAAAGCGGCCAGTGAAAAGAACGACCAGCAGAACCAGGACAAGGAGTTGAGCGAACGGGCCAAGGAGTTGATGGCACAGGCGGATCGGTTGGTGGACGAACATCGCTTCTTGGAAGCCTTGGAAATACTGAAGAACGGGTTGAAAAAGGAACCCACGCTGGAACAACGAAAGGATTATATGGATAAACTGGAGGTCGTGCGATCTGCGGTTGGAGCATAATGAGGAACTTGTACCATATCGTCGTCATTGCGTCGGTCATGTTGTACCATGACCTTGCTTTTGGTCAATCGCGACCAGCACAGGATTGGTTCAACCAAGCTGCACATGAGTACGTGAAACAGGATCGGATAACGGCGCTGCGTACCCTGGACAAAGGGCTTTCCGAACACCCTGGCAACGCCCCGATGCTGAAGCTAGCCGAG
>JAHEFL010000177.1 GCA_024640205.1 Flavobacteriales bacterium
TGCCACAGGCCACCGACGGCCTTCAACAGTTGCGTGAGTTCGTTGCCGTTGCCTGCACCATCACCCAGCGAAGGCACGGCGACCTGCTTCTTGTTGTCGTTGCTCTGCTGGCGGGCCAGTGTCGTCTCAGTGATCCGCGGACCGACCTCCAGCAATACGCGATCCGCATCCGCCAAGGCGAACTTCACGGCTTGTGCGAAACGCACAGTAGCCCGCAGGTGATCGCTCCAGTATTTCGAAGACGTCGCCTCCTCATCCTTCAACCACTCCGCAGTAACGGTGCTGATGATCGGGATGCGTGGGGCGTTCAACTGTATACCGTCCACTACCTTCTTGTACGGTGCCACCATGGCATCCATCATCGGGCTGTGGAAGGCGTGGCTGGTAAACAGCAACTTGCAGGTGATGCCGTCCTTTTCCAGATCGGCCTGCAGCTGCGCGATCGCCTCACGCGGACCGCTGGCCACGCACAATCGTGGGCCGTTGTTGGCGGCGATGCTGCAGCCTTCGGGAAGCACTTTGGCGACATCCTCCTCCGCCGCACGCACACTGAGCATACTGCCTTCGGGCAGGTCCTGCATCATGCGACCGCGGTTCGCTACGAGCGTCAGGCCATCCTCCAGCGAGAAGACGCCGGCAAGACACCCTGCCGCGAACTCACCGATGCTGTGGCCCATCATGGCGTCCGGCACGATGCCCCAGTGCATCCACAACTTCGCCAGGCTGTAGTGCATGGTGAAGAGCGAAGCCTGCGTGTAGACCGTCTGCTTCAGTTGTTCGGTGGCCTGCTCTTCTTCACCGACTTTCGGGAAGATGATGGCCTTGAGGTCGACACCAAGTTCTTTGCTGAAGAGCGCGCAGCACTGATCGAAGTGTTGTGCGAAGACCGGTTCGCTGGCGTGCAGGTCGCGGCCCATGTTCACATACTGCGATCCCTGACCAGGGAACATGAAGACCACGCCCGGCGCGGCTTCGTGCAGTTCACGTGTGCCGATCAGGTTCGGGTCCTTGTTCGTGATCGCCTCCACCACTTCGGCATGCGAACCACCCACGATCAAGCGACGGTGCTTGAAGTGTCGGCGACCGAGCTGCAGCGTGTATGCGGCGTCGGCAAGGGAAGCATCCGGATGCGTTTCGAGCCAGGCGCGGAGGTTCTCCGTCATGGCATCCAGGCTGGCCCTGCTCTTCGCGCTCAGCATCAGCAATTGCTTGCTGCGTGAGGCGCTGGAAGCGGACATCACCGGCGGTTCGGCGAGGATCACGTGCGCGTTCGTGCCGCCCACGCCGAAGCTGCTCACCCCGGCGATGCGGGGCTGTCCAGGTATGCGCGGCCAGGCGATGTTCTCATTGGCCACGCGGAACGGACTGTTCGCGAAGTCGATCGATGGGTTCGGTGTTTCGAACCCGATGTTGGAGGGGATCTGTTCCTCCTTCAATGCCAGCGCGGTCTTGATCACTCCGGCGGCACCGGCCGCTGCGGTCAGGTGACCGATGTTCGATTTGATCGAACCAATGGCGCAATGCGGATCGCCGTTCCTGCCGCCGAAGGCCAGGGTCAGCGCCTCCACCTCGATCGGGTCGCCGAGTGGAGTAGCGGTACCATGCGTTTCCACGTACGTGATCCGATCCGGCGTTACGCCCGCATCAGCCTGGGCCATGGCGATCACTTCCGCCTGTCCGCGCACGCTGGGTGCCGTGAAGCTGGCCTTGTCGCTGCCGTCGTTGTTCAGCGCAGCACCTTTGATCGTCGCGTAGATGTGGTCCTTGTCGCGGATCGCTTCGTCGAGGCGTTTCAGTACGATGATGCCGACCCCATCGCTGAAGCTCGTGCCCTTCCCGTTCGCATCGAAGGTGCGCGTGCTGCCGTCGGGGCTGTACATGCCCCCTTCGTTGTAGACGATGCCGCTGTTGAACGGCACGGTCAGGGCGATGCCACCGGCCAGGGCCATATCGCATTCCCCGTCGCGCAGCGCTTTGAAAGCCTGTGCGATCGCCACAAGCGAGGTGCTGCAGGCCGTGTGGATGCTCAGCGCCGGACCACGCAGATCGAACTCGAAGGCGAGCCGTGTCGCGATGTAGTCCTTCTCGTTGCCGGTCATCACCTGGAAGTCGCCCACCTGTTCGATGAGCTCGGGATGACCGATCACGTTGCGGGTGAAGTAGGTATTGTTGCCCATGCCGGCATACACGCCGATCAGTCCATCGAACTGGGCGGGATCGTATGCGGCATCCTCCAGTGCGGCCCAGGCCGTCTCCAGGAATACGCGCTGCTGCGGATCCATCAGGGCCGCCACCTTCGGGTTCACCCCGAAGAAGCCATGGTCGAACTTGTCGGCATCGGTGATCACCCCACGCGCCTTCACGTAGTCGGGATCGTTGCGCACCTCTTCGGGTATGCTCGGGTCGATCTCATCCGCCGTCCATTGGCTGATGCTGTTCTTCCTGTCCAGCAGGTTCTTCCACAGCTGTTCCACGTTCTCCGCTCCGGGGAAGCGTCCGCTCATGCCGATGATCGCGACATCGGCACGCTTGGCTGTGTGGCGATGGGCGGCCCTGCGCGCTTTCGCCATTTCCGCAGGTGCAGTGGCCTGGGCGTCGCCTTCCAGGAATGCGGCACACGCGGCGACCGTGGGATGCTGGTACAGTTTTACGATCGGCAGTTCCAGTCCTTGGCCTTCCAGCTGCGCCACGCACTGGATGCTCAGCAATGAGTTGCCGCCGAGGTCGAAGAAGTTGTCGTGGATGCCCACGCGATCGATACCGAGCAGATCGACCCATACGTGCGCGAGGGTCTTTTGAACGGCGCTCTGCGGAGGGGCATAGGCCACGTCCAGGTCCGGCCTTGACACATCCGGCGCAGGCAGTGCCCTGCGGTCGATCTTTCCGCTCGGGGTACGCGGCAGTTCCTTCACGGCCACGAACGCCGAAGGCACCATGTAATCGGGGAGGAGGGAGGCCAGGTGCTTGCGCAGTTCGTTCACGTTGACCTCGTTGCGGGCGACGTAATACCCGATCAGGCGCTTCAGACCGGGACGGTCCTCGCGCACTGTGGCCACGGCTTGCTCGATCGAGTCATGCTGCTCCAGGGCCACTTCCACCTCGCCCAGCTCGATGCGGTAACCCCGCACCTTCACCTGGCCGTCGATGCGACCCTTGTAATCGATCTCGCCGTTCGGCAGTTCCGCCGCGCGGTCACCGGTCCGGTATAGTCGGCCGCCAGGTGTGAAGGGGTCCGCGAGAAAGCGCTCTGCGGTAAGGTCATCACGACCGATGTAGCCCTTGGCCACACAGGAACCGCCGAGGTAGAGCTCGCCTTCCTCGCCCTTTTCCACGGGCTTCATCTGCTCATCCAGGATCAGCAGCTTCACGTTGTCGATCGGCTTGCCGATGTTGGGCAGCGCAGGCCAGGTCGAAGGATCACCGGTCAATTCCAGTTCGCTCACCACGTGACCTTCTGTTGGTCCATACTGGTTACAGAAGCGGCAGCCCGGCAGTTGCTTGAACAGGTTCGCAACGGCCGGAGTGATCTTCAATTGCTCGCCACTGGTGAACACTTCCTTCAGGGAGGCAGGCACTTCACCGGTGCGTTCCACAGCTTCCGCCAGGTATTGCAGAGCGACAAAGGGAACGATGATGCGGTCGATCTTCTCGGCGATGATCTTCCGCAGGAGCTGGGTGCTGTTGAGGCGGTCCTCGTCGGTGATCAGCACCAGGGTGCCGCCTTGGGCGAACGTGGCGAAGATCTCCTGGAAGCTCACATCGAAGCTGATCGGCGCGAACTGCAGGGTGCGGTCCCCCTCCTTCAATACCGAGGTGCGCAGTTGCCACTGGATCAGGTTCATCAGGGGCGCATGGTGCATGGCCACCCCTTTCGGCCGGCCGGTGCTGCCGCTGGTGAAGAGCACGTAGGCCAGGTCGGTTGGCTTGGCAGGGCACGGGCTTTCGAAGAGCGGACCATGCTCCAGGTCGATGTCTTCGATCAACAGGATCTTGGCCTTGCTGCCTTTGAAAAGATGCCGATGCGCTTTTTCGGTGATCACCACCGGCGGTTGCGCGTCCTCCAGCATGAGGGAGATTCGGTCGACGGGATAGGCGGGGTCGATGGGGATGTAGGCGGCGCCGGCTTTCAGTATCCCGAGCACAACAATGAGCTGTTCCGGAGAACGATCGAGGCATATCGCAACGGTCCTGCCGGATCCGTCAAGGAGAGGTTGGACGACATACGCCAAGCGATCCATCCTGGTGGCCAACTCAAAATACGTGAGCGTGCCATCCCACCATGAAACGGCAGTGGTGTCAGCCCCACGGACGAAAGGCTCGTTCAGAAAGTCCTGAACATTCGATCGGGTCGCAAGGCGGTCTTTCATCGGCCCCGATCCATTAGGTTCATCGAGTACTGTTCTCCCATCGTTCTCACCTGCAAATTGAACGTTCCATTGGTCAAGCAGAAGCCGTGAACCTACGGCTTCATCGAACTAAAAGTTGCGCATACCGGAATGGGACCGTGAAGGTACGGTCCATTATAGAGTTCGTCGATTAAATGCGGTCATTAGTCGAAGGCAAGGTGCCTTTGGCCCGTTCTTCAAGGCTAGGATCCAAGTTGATCCGCTGCGCGGGAAGTGCGATCATGTTCGAACTCAATGGCCGATCCATGACAGGTCGTCGGATCGCACTGCCCATTGGTCGTTACAGCCAATTCGTGAAGTTCCGATCCTCTAATTTTGGGACGCTCCATGAGATTTGTTCTGCGCTCCTTTCTGGTCCTGCTCATGGCCGGTTCATCGGTACATTCCGCTCCGGCCCAAACCCCGGGTGAAAGACTATCCGTGGAATGCTGGGCGGAAGTGCAGAGCGGGCCGCCACGGATCACCGTGAAATGGGAAGCATTCAGCGGGTCCACCGGATTTCAGGTGTTCCGGAAACTGAAGGGTGGCACTACCTGGGGCAATGCACTGGCCACCCTGGGCTCCGGAGCGTTGGAGTACGTGGACAATACACCCGGCATAGGCATATCGTATGAATACAAAGTGGTCCGTACCACATCCAGCAGTGGTACCGGTTATGGCTACGTCAATTCAGGGATCGGCCTACCGATGGTGGAGTACCGCGGCAAGGTGATCCTAC
>JAHEFL010000178.1 GCA_024640205.1 Flavobacteriales bacterium
CATCCTTGATCGTCCTTCGCTGTTTGTACATGACCACATAGCGCAGCGTGAACTCCACCCAATTGTCGTTGAAGACCAGCGTGACCCAGGGCTCCGTACGGGCATCTTCGATCATGTACTTGCTCACCATAGCTTTCCATGCTTGCTGTGAGCTGTCACTGAGACCACCCGCTTCCTCGCGGGTTACCCGCTGGAACAGTTCCCGCGCCGCTTCATAGTCACTTCCGAACATCACCGGCACTTTCACCTCATCCCACAGGAAGGGAAAATCGCTGGAATAATTGAAGACCGGTTCCTTGAACACGAAGCTGTTCGAGATCAACACGATGCGCCCATTGTAGAGATCGCCGTTCACCCAATCGCCTACTTCCATCAAGGTCGTTCGCAGCACACCGATGTCCACCACATCGCCCTTGATACCACCCAGTTGCACGCGATCCCCGATGCGGTAGAAGCCACCGAACATCACGGCAAGCCAACCTGCCACGGACGCGATCACCTCCTGCAGTGCAAAGGCTATACCCGCACCGGCCACTCCCAAAGCGACCGTAAGGCCGCCCAGCTTCTCGCTGTACACCACCGTCAACATGATCACCATGAGGACGTAGCCCGAGAAGTCGAACAACTTGCGCGCACGGTATTGGGAATCGGCATGGGAAAGTCGCCGCGTGATCCTGCCTTTCAGGAATTTGATGAGCGACCAGATCAGGACAACGCCGAACGCCGCTGCGACCAGCCGACCCACCGTGGGATTCATCAACCAGGTATCCACGAATTCGATCATCGTTTCACGCTTCCGGTTCCTTTGAGGTCCTCACCCGGAACCATGGAGCCACATAATCCGAAGGGACCTTATCCGAGGAGATGGTGGTCTGGTTGCCATCCCTCTCAGCACGATAATGCGGGCTCATGATCTCCACCCCGGCGGCATTGAATTGGTCCTGTATGTTCTGGTGGAGCTGCGAATAGATCGCCGACTGCTTCGTGGGTTCCTTGGTGAATGCATTGACCTGGTAGCTCACGTAGAAATCGTCCAAGCTCGTTTGATATACAAATGGGGAATGCTCAGGAAGGATGAACTCCGTGGCCCTGGCCGCGTCGATAAGCAGTTGGTGCACCTGCCTCCAAGGTACATCGTACCCGATGGTGACCGTACTATGGATGATGAGCCCGCGACCCACCGCATCACTGCTGTAATTGATGGTATGACTGCCGATCACCGACGAGTTCGGGACGGAGATGATCTCGTTCTTGATCGTCCGGATCCGCGTGGTGAGCATGGTACGCTCGATGACATCACCGTACACTTCACCGATCCTCACGCGATCACCGATCTGGAAGGAGCGCATGTACGTGAGCACAAGCCCGGAGATGATGTTGCTCAGTGAACCAGCGGACCCGAAGGTGAACAAAGCTCCCAGGAACACGGACACCCCTTTGAATATCGGGCTGTCCGACCCCGGCAGGTAGGGAAAGACCACCACGATCATGAAGGCGTACAGGATGATCCGGAGCAACTGGAAGGTGGGCGCCGCCCAATCCGGATAAAAGCCTGGCAGGACGAGAACACCATTGGCCACCTCATTGCGCAGGAATGCGAGCCCCTTGATGACGTAATGGAATACGATCACGATCACAACGATCGTGACCAGGTCCGGGAAGAAGGCCCATAGCGCGCTGAGGATGCTTCCGAGCGGCCGCGTCACATAGCCGATCAAGGTTTCCGCAAGGTCCTGCGTCCACGGAAAAATGCCGAACAGGACCGGTAATGCCAAATAAAGCACGAGCAGGATCACCAACCATTTGATCACGGTGTTCAGGAACAGGACCACATTGAGCGATCGGTCCACCGTGAACAGCTCATAGTCCCGGATCCGAAGACCTTTGATCAGCTTACCGGATTGGCCCTCCAACCACACTTTCGTCCACCGGAAGGCGCGCATGATGAGACGGATGAACACCACCAGCAAAGCCACCACCAGCAAAGCCAGCGCGATCTGCTTGGCCAGTTCGACCCAATGCATGACATCGCGCTTCTTCTCGATCGCATCCAGGATCCGCTCCTTGCGGTCCCCAGCCAATTCGCCAAGGCCGAGGCCGGAGGATACCGTATCCTTCGCTCCAATGCTCATCACCAGTTCCATTCCATAGGTGATGTCATGCAGGCCTTCCAGGGTATCCACCTTCAGTGAGTCCGCATCGAAGAACGTCCGGCCGCCAATTCGCACGATCCGTTCCTCGATCGCCCGGGCTCTTTCCCTCGGTCTCAAACTACCCATCCGGGCATGGATGAAAAAGAGCGTGTCCCCATAGGGTGCGACGGGATATCCTTCAACCACGACCGCAGCGATCACACTATCCGGTGCCGGACCTTCGGATGATGATGCATCCTGAGCGCTCGTTCCAAGAGATAGCGACCCTGAAAGGAAGACCAAGGCCCACTGGAACATTCGTTCAAGCGATCGTATTCTCATGATGCGTTCCTGGATCGGGTAAGGATACGATAGGAGATCCCTGCGTTCACGAAGAAGTCCTGCACCTCCTCGTTTTCCCCCCAACCTCCGTAGAGATCCCACTGCAGATTGTTGGTAGCCTGGAACGCCAAACCTGCGTCCCAGCGGGTCTCGAAGCCCGAACCGAAAGAGCCATAGTTCTCCACGAAGGTGCTCCAGCGGCCACTGAGGCCATAGGTCATGTTCACCACGTAGATCCCATCGGCGCGAGGTGATAGGCCGTCATAGTTCACACCCAGGTTGGTGAGGCAGGTGAGCCTCTCCGAGAACGGGAAGCTGGCAATGAGGATACCGGTAGGTGCCAGTTCCTCCGCCTTGCTTACATCACTTTCCAACGGGAGTTTCATCCACAATTGGAACCCGAGCGCAGGGCCTCCGGCCGCACCGTCGATCATGTTCACGCGGAAGCCAAGGGAGCTGGCCGAAAGCCCGCTCACATCGAATTCCTTTTTCCCGAACGTGTTCCGCTGATCCTGCCAGGCCCAGGCCGTGTTCACTTCGAACGTCCGGCCCAAGCCGTATCGCAGGACCATCCCGGGCTCGAGGTAATTCTGATCATGATCAGTGGAGCCATCCGTGCTTCCTCCGTATTGCATGCCGGCCTGTACCTGCAACACATGTGCGCCGACCGCCCAAGGCCCGATGCTCTGGCCAGGTCGTCCGGTGCGGATCGTCTCATTGTATTGAGCATCCGCGAACCCGGAAAGCAACAAGGTTATGATCAGGATCGGGGAGCGATGAACGCACCACACCCTGCCGTGCATACTGTTCTTCATTCGGCATCGAAGGTCGCTGTTGGTCGCCGTACTTCATAACGACGTGTAATACGTGCCATGGTACGTCAAGGCCCCCGCTATCTTGGCCACATGATGCATCGAAGCCTGACCCCTTGGGTAGCCGGAGCCGGGTTCGCCGTGTGCATGGCTTCCGCCTTCGTGGGCGGTTGCGGAACCGGAGAAGAACATGCCGAAGCGGTCGCTGACGAGGGTGTGTCTTCCAACACCTATATCGGTCCGGAGGCGTGTGCTTCGTGTCATCAAAAGGAATACGACGACTGGCTGGCAAGCGATCACTTCAAGGCCATGATGCCGGCCACGGACAGTACCGTGTTGGGCGATTTCAACGATGCCACGCTCACGGCGGATGGCATTACCAGCACCTTCTTCAAACGCGAGGACCGGTTCTTCATTCGCACCGAGGGCAGCGATGGCTCGCTCCAGGACTTCGAGGTGAAATACACCTTCGGGTTCGACCCCCTGCAGCAGTATCTGGTGGAGGCGCCGGGCGGACGCATGCAGGTGCCCCGCACCAGCTGGGATGCGAAGAAGAAGATCTGGTTCCATCAATACGCCGGGGAGCGGATACCGCATGGCGACTGGCTGCACTGGACCGGCGCCGCACAGAATTGGAACGTGATGTGCGCCAGCTGCCACAGCACCGATCTGCGCCGAGGCTTCGATGAAGCGAGCGACACCTATCACACGACATACGAGCATGTGACCGTGACCTGCGAGAGTTGCCACGGACCGGGTGGGAAGCATGCCACCTTCATGGCCGGGCCGGAATACCGGAACGGTGAACGCATCGAGGGGTCATACCTCCATCTGCACAAGGGCCTCGATAATAAAGTCCTGGCGAGCACCTGTGTGCGCTGCCATGCGCGGCGCAGCGAGATCAGCGATGAGCCGATGGCATCGTGGAACATCCTGGACAATTACATCCCTGCCCTGCCCACCCCGGAACTGTACCATGCCGACGGTCAGATACTGGACGAGGTGTATGTGTACGGAAGCTTTGCCCAAAGCACGATGTACCGCCGGGGTGTGAAATGCACGGATTGCCACAACGCCCATTCCGGCAAACTGCTCTTCGCTGGCAACGCACTTTGTCGCCAATGTCACACGGAGGAATATGAAAGCGATGCCCACACCTTCCATGGGGGTGCTGTGAGCTGCGTGAGCTGCCACATGCCCACGCGCACGTACATGGGGAATGACGAACGCCACGACCACAGTTTCCGCATGCCGCGACCGGACCAGAGCGTGGAATTCGGCACACCGAACGCATGCACCCAGTGCCATACCGATCGCACGGATCAATGGGCTGCGGAAGCCGTGCAACGCTGGTACGGTCCGAAGCGACCGCCGCATTACAGTGACAAACTGTTGGCCGGTAGCCGCATGGATGCGGGGTCCTTGCAAGCCTTGTTGGAATTGTACGGTGATACGGCCACGCCGGCCATCATCCGCGCCACGGCTCTGCACTACATGTCGAACCTGGTGGAGGAGCGAAGCTTGAACACCTTGCTCATAGGGCTGAAAGATCCGGATGCACAAGTGCGTCATCAAGCGGTCAATGGCCTGGTGAACTTCCCGCCGGAACGCTGGGTCTCACTGGTGAACCCCTTACTGAAGGACCCTGTAAGGGCCGTGCGGATCGAAGCAGCATCGGTCCTCAGCGCGCAGCCGGCCCAGGTGTTCGACCGGGGTCGTGTCCCGGCTTTCCCAGAAGCATACGATGAATTGATGCGCTACCTGCACTACCAGGTGGA
>JAHEFL010000179.1 GCA_024640205.1 Flavobacteriales bacterium
CAGGTATGTGACTTATGTCAACCGTACGACCAGGCGCAAGTATCGAGATGCGCTTTCCATCCGCGCCGGTCAGCTCGATGGATGAAGGCAGGTCACCATTGGAGCCAAGAAAAAGAAGATCCGAAGCAGGTGAGGGGTACACAAGTGGTTCGTCCATCGCCTCGCTGCCATTCACCCCTGTGCTGGCGCAGAGCACCTCATTGAAGTATTGCCAGATCTCGTTGTTGTAGAGATTCGGCACGAAGATCGGATCGCCTGGCAGCTCGCCCATCCGCACGAGCACGATGCCTTGCGAGGGGACCACGTTGATGAACTGCCCGTTCTTGCCCATAGCGTTGAAGGCTTCAGCAGGCGCGTCCGGCATGATGGGACCGGGGATCTCCAGTTGAAGGCCGGGGAGCATGTAGCTCTCCTGCCCGTTCAGCCACCACAGGTAGCCGTAGGCCTGGTTGAATTCCTGCGAGGGCGCGATCATCGTGTTGAAGTATGCGCCGTCGGTCATGATGGGGGAGCCGTTCCATGTGCCACCATCCATGCACAACAGCCCGAAGCGGGCCATGCTCCGCGCCTTGCTGATGAAGACATTGTTATACAGGATCTGGTAGTACGCACCGGTGATGCCAGTGGTCAGGGTCAGCGTATTGAAGAGGTACTGGTTGAGTGTCTGGTTCGTCGTATTGGCGATCACGCCATCCAGCATGGTATAGGGTGCGTTGTGGTAGGACCAGCGCGTTCCGGGCTCGGCCAGGTAGGTGAGGCAGGCCGGGTCGGTGCAATCGACGTTACCACTGTCGTCCAGCCCAGTGGTCATCGTCAGCTGGTGCCGCACGGTGATCGCCATTTCCTGTTCCAGGGTGAGGTTGGTCCATCCAGCGCCCAGGTAGGTGGAGGACGGTTCGTCGATGTCCACGATGCCTTGCTGCTGCGCGGTGCCCACCAGGAAGGCGGTGAGCGACTTGCCCGCGGATGCCCAATACCACAGGCTGTCCTGCGTGAAATTCCCGTAATACCATTCGATGGCGATGCGGCCATCCTTCAGAACGATGAAGGCTTTGGTATTGGATGTTTCGAGGAAGTCGTGCAAGGGCAGCAACCCTTCATCGCACCAACCCAGATCGCTCAGCTCCACCGTTTCCCATGTATTCCCCAACACCGGCGGGTAGTACACGGATTGTGCGTCCACATCAGAAAAGCTGGAGAGCACGAAAGGAAGGAGTAGCAGTTGTCGCATCATGGTGCAGTTAGGACGTTCCATGTTCCGCAGGGTTCGATCGGGTCCTTCGGAGGAAGAGGACCACACTGATGACGATCAAGGCGAGGGTTCCGCTGCCCAGAACACCGTAATGAACGAGCGTGTCGGACCACACGCCAAGGGCATCTTCCCAATTGCCACCGATGGCCAGCAGGATGGGGGTCACCACAACAAGGGCCCAACGCGGGTCCGGTCGTGGCACCAACTGATGGGTCGCGAACGCGATCAACGGCAAGACGAGCATGAAATGTTCCGTATCCGTGAGGGTGATGCATGGGACCAGCGCGAGAAGCACGAAGTACTCGAACGTGATCGCCTTCGTGGACGGTACGGCTTGCCGGTAGTTCCACCATACCAAAGCCCCCATGGCCAAGGCAAGGATGCTTAAGATCACAGGGACCTCCCAGGAGGTGGGGGCCCCGAGAAAGGGACCGAGCACTGCGCGATGGAGGAAGGAATACACGGTATTGACCGCTTCATATCCGGTGCCTCCGGTGTAGATCAACGAGGCGTTGTGCGCGGCGACCTGCGCGATCCATGCGGTGAGGAGCTCCGCATTCGCTGTGAAGCCCATGATCAATGCCGGTGCCATTATGCCGAAAAGGATCAGAACAACGGCGGACGCCAGGCTGCGCCAATGCCGGTGAAGCACGAGCAAGGGGAGAAGGACCAGGAAATGGGGTTTGGCCACGATCGCCGCGCCGAGGAGGATCCCGGCTGCTACATCCCGACCGCGCACGAGGCGATCCAAGGCCAAAAGCAGCACGAACAACAGGATCACATTGATGTTCCCGAGGTGCAGTTCGCGGTGCAGGTGGACGATCACCACCAGACCGACCAGGAACACAGCTGCATAGCCTGCCGGTTTTCCTCCGAGGAGATGTTCGCGCACCATACGGTCCGCCAGGTGCAGGGCACCGATGAAAGCAGCCACGATGAGGAAATAGTGGATCGATGCGGCGACGGAGTAGGGCAGCAGCGCCAGCGGCACAAAGAGCAGGGCCATCACCGGCGTATACTTGAACACGCCGGAATCGAGGCCATGTGCCACGCCATACAAGGGTTCGCCGTTGAGGAGCGCGTTTGCCGCGCCATAGTAAACCCGGAAGTCATTCAACCAGAACCTGCCGTTGATATGCTCGATCACGAAGAGCAGGATCGCGACCAGTGTGAACAGCAGGACACTGCGACCGGGGAAGCGGTTCCAACTCGGGATCATCGGCACTGTGATCGGTTGGCCATGTTGCGCTCCGGTCCGGAGAGTGGATGGGCCGAGAAGTTCACGACAAGCGTTCCAGGATCCCCCGGGCAGCGCATCACTGGCGGCTGCGGTCCACCTCCTTCACGAGCCGTCCTCCTTCGTAGTGTAGCTCGCGGTAGATCTGTCCATCGGGGGAATATTCATAGCTCACGCCATGTTCCACACCGTTCTGCCAGTGCTCCACGAATTTCTTCGTTCCGGTCTCGTAGTAATAGATCCATTCCCCATGCTCCACCCCGTTCTCGAAGCGGCCGACATACTCCAGTTGGCCGGTGGGGTAGTACACTTTCTCCATCACTTTGATGGCGTCCTCTCCCTGGCCTTTCATATAGATGACAACTTCTGCCTTCCCATTGGGGTGCGAGGATGCCACATAGCGTTTGGTGGAACACGCTGTGAGCAGGAGGCCGAGAAAAAGGATGAGCGCGTGGCGCATGGTCATGGGAACGTCGCTTTGGCCGCTTCAATTCGAGGCCCGGCTAAATTAGGTGAAAGGGGAGGAAAGCGACAGGGCGCCGATCGCGACCCGCCCGCCCGGTCAGAACCAGGCCATCAGTTTCAGGTTCAATCGTCTTGGGGTCAGGAAATCCGGGATCGAATAGTAGCGCCCCGTCACATCCGTGACCCACGTGTGATCGATGGTATTGTTGATGTTCAGCAGATTGAACACCTCCAGGCTGATCCACATGCTGTTGACGTGTTTCAACCAATTCGTCTTTTCCTGCCCCTTCGCGCCGAGCAGTTGCTTGCTGAAGCCGATGTCCACCCGACGATAGAGTGAGGTGCGCAACGTGTCCGCATAGCGCGTTTCGTTGGGTGGCCCGAACGGCAGTCCCGTGCCGAACACGAGGTTCAGGTGGACCTTGAAGGTGGGCCAGCGGGGCATCTCATCCTGGAAGAACATCGCAAAATTCACGCGCTGGTCGGTGGGTCTGGGGATGTATCCCGGTTTCACCAAGGTGCTGTCCACAGCGGTCTGGTCGAAATTGTAGCCGGGCACGATCAATTCACCAGCTGCATTGTAGCGGTCGTAATAGAAGTCGTCCAGCACGTCCTCCTGTGTGGAAAGGATCCCGATCCCGATCCAGCTTTCCGCACCCTCGATGAACTCACCGCTCAGCTTCATGTCCAGCCCTGCCGCATAGCCTTTGGCGCTGTTGGTCCCATAATAGCGTATGCGGATGTTGTCCACTTCATAAGGGATCACATCATCCATGTGCTTGTAGTAGAGTTCACCGGAAAGCTTGAAGGGACGCTGCCAGATCTCGAACCAGCGGTCCATACCCAGCAGGAAGTGGATGCTCCGCTGTGCACGGATATCCGGGTTCAATGTGCCGTCCAGTTTCCGCACCTCGCGGTAGAAGGGTGGCTGGTAATACAGCCCCGTGGCGAACCAGAAGCTGTAATCCCTATCCAGTGTGTCACCTTCCTCGCTCAAGGCCGTCCATCCAGGATGGTAGGTGATGCGCGCCCTGGGACTGATGACGGCCTGCCCATTGAAGGTCCAGTACTGCCCACGGATACCGGCGATCAAGGTCCACCATCTGTCATTGCCCGTATCCCATCGCCAGGAATTCTGGACGTAGCCGGACGTGCGGATGCTCTCCATATCCAGCTTGCTCTTCAGCACGTAATTCAGTTCGAGGTCCTCGCCCAGGTTCAGCGGGATGCTGTAATCCGCCGAATCGATGAAGGTCCACTCGCTCAGCTTATCCGTGATCACCTCGCTCTTCACATCGGCGCCCCATTGTAAGTAGCTCTTCTCGAACTGCCGATAGCCTTTGTGCGCGAACGTGTAAACGGTGGCTTGGAGATCGTTCCGGGCATGATCAAGAAAGGTGCCCACACCCAGGTTGGCGACCACCTCGCCGAACTCATCGCTGCCCAGGTCGCGCTCCAGCTCATCGAGGAAGTACTGGCCCTGCACATCGAAGCGCTCACTTTCATAGGTCCGGTAGGAGCTTGCCTGGAATTTCAGCAACAGGTCCTTATGCGCCTGCACATTGAAATTCAAGGCACCGAAGAAGGTCTCGAACTGGGTCACTTCCTGTCCATCGAAGAACACCGTGAAGCGCAACGCCTGATCGAAGGTGCCGAACTCGGTCTCGCGATCGCTCGGTATCAAGCCGTAGCGGTTGCGTGAATACAATCCGAGGAATCCGACCTCGGTACTCGGTGTCAGGTCATAGGTCCAATAGGTCTGTAGATCGGTGTATACAGGACGGTAATCGCCTTTCGTTTCCAGGCCTTCCAACAGCAACTGGTTGGTGCGGTATCGGAACCCGGTGATCTGCCGAAGGCGCTTCTTGGCCATGTCGTTCTCGACTTCGAAGGAGCCGCCCAACAGGCCGATCATGGCACTGCCACCGAATTCGCGCGGACGCCGGTACTGGATATCCAGTACGCTGCTCATCTTGTCGCCGTACCGCGCTTCGAAGCCACCAGCGCTGAACTGGATGCGGTCGATCATGTCCGGGTTTGGGAAGGAAAGCCCTTCCTGCTGACCGGCGCGAACGAGAAAGGGACGGTACACCTCAATGTTGTTCA
>JAHEFL010000180.1 GCA_024640205.1 Flavobacteriales bacterium
ACGGGGGATGCCAATGGCCATTCGGTCACCATGCGGTTGGAATTCCTTCGGGCTGGCTGGGCCATCGCCAAGGAGAACTGGTTGTTCGGGGTGGGCACCGGTGATACCAGACCAGCCTTTGCGGAACAATACGACCGCATGAACAGCAGCCTGAAACCTGAATGGCGGCTCAGGGCCCATAACCAGTACCTCACACTGTGGATCAGTTTCGGGGTCTTCGGCCTCCTTTGGTCCCTGTTCAGCTGGGTATGGCCGGCATGGACCTCGGGGGCATGGCGTCATCCTCTTTTCGTTGCTTGGGCCATCACCTTCGGGATCTCCTGTCTAACGGACGACACCGTGGAGACACAGGCGGGTGCCACCTTTTTCGCCCTGTATTACACTTTGCTGGTATTCGCAACACCCAAGGCAGTCAGCGATCCGGCAGATCCTCCAACAGCCTGAACACCACTTCCGGCTCGATGGCATGCACCTGCTCCTGGGGGTCCTTCACACGCTCAGCACCCTGTGCCGTGAGCACGTGGACATCATTGCCCAATGGTGCCCAACGACCGGGATGGATAGGGCGGATAGTGGAATAAAGACCGATGGCTCGAACGCCGCTCGCTGCTGCGATATGCAGAGGACCGGTGCTGGCCCCGACCAAAGCATCGCTCCCCGCGATCAATTGGATCAGTTGATCAAGGGAGAGCTTTCCGCCGGTATCCGTAATGTTCGATCGCCCCTGTGGCAAGGCACTTCGGTAACGTTCCGCCTCCGACGCGGTGCCTGTGACCAGTATCTGGTAGCGATCCGGATCCAGGCGATCGATCAGTTCCACGAAACGGTCCAGACCCCACTCCACGGCACTGCCTTTGGAGAACGGGTGAATGATCACATGCTTCCTCCCGGGCTGAAGAAGCTCACTTACCGGGTCCTCCATGGGTTCCGGGTCGAACCCGGTGAACCCTGCCAGTTGGTCCAATGTGGGTATGTCTACGACACCGAACGGCTCCAGTAACTTGACGTTCAGTTGCGCCTCATGCAGGTCGCTCGCTTTGCGGCTGAAGCCGATCCGGTGATTGCATGACAGGATGTTCCACCACCGGTGGCTCGTACCGATGCGATGTTCGATCCCAGCCAGCTTGGCCCATCCTGCCACGCGGCGATCTGGGAATACATGGATGATGACATCCGCTTTCAGTCGGCGAAGGACCTCGACGACCACATTGTCCCGGTCGTGGCCGATCTCCTCCAAAGTGATGACCGAATCCACGTGAAGGCAGCGATGGATCACCGGGGCGGTGTAGCTGCGACCCAAAAAGGTGATGCGTACCCCCGGGTAACGTTCCTTCAGCAAACCCGCCAACGGTAAGGTGAGCATCACGTCACCGATACTGTCGGTGCGGCTAAGGATGATATGCCTTGGAGCGATCCGTGCCACGTGATAATGCCTGCAATTTCAGATACTTCAAATGGACCGCACGCGCAGAATACCATGCGATGTTCCAACCCGCCTTTCCATCCAGTGCACCAAGTTGGAGCAGGAATCCTTGAATGAACTTAACGAGAGGTGATAACCAGACCTTTATGAAGCCGGCACGTTTGCCTGCCTCGAACATCGCCTGCGCATGCAAGCTGCTATACCGCTCGATGCGTTCCTTATGATCGGCGATCGTGTAGTAGGAGTAATGCAGAAGGTCCCCTTTCAGACGGGTCGGGGGCCGCGGATCCGCCAGTCGGAGCACCTCATGTACATGGGCCCCTTCCCAGGTGGCCCCGTCCTTAGGGAAGAGGCGCACCTTGGTATCCGGGTACCAGCCGCTATGGCGCACCCACGTCCCGCAGTAGTTGGTGAGCCGGTTGCATGCGTATGCACCGTCCAAGCCCTTGTTCTGTGCAGCCCTTAGGGATGCGCTCAGCTCTGGTGACAAAGCTTCGTCCGCATCCATCGAGAGGATATAAGGACCCATGGCCATGTCATTGGCGTGGTTCTTCTGATCGGAGTAATCGGTCCAGGTCCGCTCCGCCACCCGCGCCCCCAGCTCCCTCGCAATGCGCTGTGTGGCATCGGTGCTTTCCGCATCCACTACGATGACCTCGTCCACCACCCCCTTCAGAGAGGCGATGCAGCGGCCGATGTTGCGTTCCTCATTGCGCGTGATGATGACCGCTGAAATGCCTTGCATGGCTGGGCCAAAGATAGCCGGCGCCATCAACGACAGAGGGAGCCGAAGCTCCCCCTGTACCTGATATCGCCGTAATGATCCCTAACGCGATACAACGAACCGTCCTCGAGCCAATGCGGCCCGGTTCTCCACCAAGCGAATGACGTACATCCCGTTCGCCAATTCCTGCGTTCCGATCACCGTACGGGCACCATTCGTGGAACCTTCCAGTACCATCCGTCCGGAATTGTCCATCACCTGGTATCGCACCTGCCTGTTCGCCAGATCCCCGCGCAGTTCCAGGAATATCGCTTGATCCGCAGGGTTCGGATACATGCTCACGGATCCCTCCTCGGCCAGATCATTCAGCCCTACCGGCATCTCCACCAACACTTCCACGCGTTCACTCTCACAGGAAGTGCTCAACGGCTGTACCTCCCAATCGTAAAAGAAATAGTAGAGCTCAAGCATGTTCGCTCCGGTCACGCTGCTACTTGTGATCTCACCATACTGCCCCAGTGAAAAGGGATAGGCCGGGTTGCTGCCGACACCGTCACGCCAGAGTTGCGGGTTGCCGCTCATGATGCGCAAAGCATAACTACCTGAGGCAGGGACCATGAATCCCAGATCGACCCGGCTCTCGCCATCCGGTATGTCGAAATTCCCTTGGACCACAGTGTTCCCGGAAACGGTATTCACCAAGCCGATCGGCCGCATGCCAGCGCCGTTCGCGAACACCTTCACCGACCGGAGAACGAAAGGCTCGTTCGCCGTGAATAAGAGCCAGAAACTGGCATTGGGATGGTACTGACCGGTTGCTGTATTGTTCACCGGACCTCCAAAAGTGGAGGGCGCATCGCTGCTGACCACATTGGCACACCAGAATGATGTGGGGGTATTCAGCAGCGGCGTTTCCCACGCGTCACCAACACCAAGGGGAGTCCCTCCTGCTGGCACGCCATACCATAGGATGCTATCACCCGTAGCGGTCAAATTCGCTGTTCCAGGACCAGGTAGCAAGATCAGCTCCTCCGTAACAGGGGGTGCCGGATCCAGAACGAGGATCTCCACATCCTCCGCTTCCAGCGAATCGCAGGAGCCTTCCACGGTAAGTGAATACACTCCGGTCTCCGTAACTTGAATACTCTGTTCCATGGCCCCTGTGCTCCACACATTCCCGAAAGTGGATGATGACGTGAGGGTGATGGAACCACCCGCGCAGATAGCGGGGAAGCTGCTCAAGGCGATCGTAGGGACCACACCTGTCGCCGGTTCGTAGATCGCGGACACCGAGAATTCAACGGTCTCATCCTCACACACACTACCTGCCTGGAACTCATATGCCGTACAGGTCTCCAAACCAGTGGCTTGGTAGAAGAGGTCGTCGAGCCCGTCCACCTGGGTCCAATCTGGATCACCCAACGGCCGATAACGGACGGAGTAGGGAGGATCGCTGAACGCGTTCCAGGTGAACATCATTTCATCCACTTCGGTGGCCTGGACCGCAGGAGCGTATGGCGCAGGACAGGCACCACAGGACGCCATGATCATCTGGATGCTGTTGGCAGCATTGATCCTTCCACCGGTCACCGTCTGGCCACCGAGATTGCCCACCTGGTCCACACCATCGAAGAGCACCTGCCGGATGTACGACGCGCCCGCCATGGGGTCGCTGTTCACCAGGGCCATGAGGCTTGGACATGGAGCGCTGTAAAGCAGCCCGATGACACCCGCGGTCAGAGGGCTTGCGAAAGAGGTTCCGCTGGTACTGGTATACGAGGTGCTGCCGGCCGAAGTGCCGGAAGTGGTGTACACATCGGAACCTGGTGCGCCCACATCGATCGTCGTAGCGCCATAGCCGCTGAAGGTGCGGTTATCCGCGGAATTGGTCGCGGTAACACTGACCATGAAATCGCTGGCGCAGCCCGTAGGGAGGTCGCCCACTACATCGATGTTCACATTGTTGTTCGCTGTGGCGCCACAGTTCAGGATACCCTCCGTACCCAAGGTGTCATAGATGGCGCACCAGAGCGGGTAATCATTGGGATCACCGTTATCGATACCCCAACTTGCGTTGGTGGCCACCACGAAGGCGCCCTTTTCCCCATCCGTATCATTATACAGGCGGCGCATCACCAAAGGATAGGTGTAGCTGGCGATCACGTTGGTCTGGCTGAGGCTGCCCACCGTAACCACCATGATCTTCACGTTCCAATTCGCCCCTGCCACACCGATACCGTTGTTACCGGTCGCACCGATCATGCCGGCCACGTTCGTGCCATGCCCTCCATTGTACACGTTGTCATTTCCGCCGCCCGGGTTCCAGCCCAGATAGTCATCCGTGTAGCCGTTCGCATCATCATCGATGCCATTGTCCGGCACTTCGCCATGGTTCTTCCAGTGATTCGCGACCAGATCCGTATGCAACAGGTTGGCTGCTTCAATGACGCAGACCACAATGGAATCACCTGTCGCGGTGAGCCCTCCGGTACTGATGTCCCATGCCAGCTCACTCTGAATGTTCTCATGCTGCCACTGCTGACCATAATTGGGATCGTTCGGCACCTGTCGGAAGCTTACCGGATGGTCGTTCTGTGCCATCATTACCTGGCGATGTCTCTTCACGGCATCCAACATGCGCTGCTGAGCAACCGCGGTGTGGTCGAACCTCAACAACCAGATGCGCATCGGCGCGCTCACCTCCTTTTCCACCCGCAAGCCTGTCGCCACACCATCCATGTAGCGCAGTTCCTGAGCAATGGTGTTCACGTCACCATCGGGGCTCAACATCACGAGGATATCACCCGGGATGACGCCCTGCGCTTGCGCTTGGAGTGAAACAGGGAGCAACAGAATAAAGGCTGCCAGGACACGAGAGTGGACTAATTTCATAACGAGGGAGCAGGTTGAA
>JAHEFL010000181.1 GCA_024640205.1 Flavobacteriales bacterium
GAATAGGCTTTTGGTGAAGTAGTCCAAGGTCCCTTTCAGCTCAGCGAAGGTGACACCCTTGTCCACATAGAGCGCTTCCACCTGATGGAACATGCAGTGCGCCCTGGCGCTGATCGCTTCGTTCCGGTAAACGCGTCCGGGTGAGATCGTACGGATGGGAGGTGTGCTGTTCTCCATCACCCTCACTTGCACACTGCTGGTGTGCGTTCGCAAGGCCATTCCTTCCGCACCGCTGGTAGCATCACCTTGTATGAAGAAGGTATCCTGCATATCCCTCGCAGGATGGTCCGGCGGGAAATTCAACGCGCTGAAGTTGTGATGGTCATCCTCCACTTCAGGGCCCTGGCTCACGGTGTAGCCGATGCGCCCGAAGACCTCCACGATACGCTGGCGCACGACCGTAATGGGATGAAGGCTGCCGGTCGGATCGGTCAGTGCAGGAGCACTCAGGTCCAGGCGTTCCGCAGCCGACCCGCTCTCTTGGTGCAGTCCTGCTTTGAATTCCTCCAAACGCTGTTGCGCGCTCTGTTTCAGCTGGTTCATCCGCTGGCCCAGGGCACGCTTCTCCTCCGATGCCACCTTCTTGAACTCCTCGAACAGCTCGGTGACCGCTCCGTTGCGGCCCAGCATGGACACCCTGAACCGCTCCACCTCTTCGGCGGTGCGTGCCTTCGCGCTCTTCAATTCCGCCTCCAGAGCGGCCATCCTATCCGTGAGACTCATTCCAATATACGCATGAACATGCGGATCTCCGTAAGTGGGCGATCCCTGTTATCACATGGCTGTTCCGCAATGGCATCGACCACATCCATGCCTTCCACAACAGCGCCGAAAACGGTGTATGCACCATCCAAATGGGGTGCACCACCCAAGGTGGCATAAGTTACCCTGTCCGCTTTGGTATAGCTAAGGGTATCCCCCCAACGGGAGTTACGTTCCATCACCAGGTCCAATTCATGCGACTGATAGGTGCGACCTTGAACAAGGTAAAATTGGCTTCCGTTGCTTCTGCGTTCCGGGTTCACGTCATCAGGCAACCTCACTGCGGCCAAGGCCCCACGGCGATGGATGCATTGCGACCTGATCTCCGCTTCCATGGTATATCCGAGGCCGCCGTTCCCCAGCGGAGATTCCCGGCCAGCCCGTTTGCTTTCGGGGTCGCCTCCCTGGACCATGAAACCCGGGATCACACGATGGAATAGCAGGCTGTCATAAGCACCTTCGCGCACCAAATGCAGGAAATTATCCCGATGGACAGGGGTTTCGTTATACAGTTCAAGTACAATGGTCCCCATCGTTGTCCGGACCTCCACCAGCGCCTTGGTCGTACGTCCCCCACCCTGCGCCTGAGCCTGACTGCCGAACATTAGGAAAATGAGGAAGGCGATGGAAGGGTATGCGATCAATTGCGCATGGTAAGACCGCTTGATTACATTTGGCATTCGTGAAGCCTTGTCCAACAAGGCCCTCAAAAGTAACCCTATGTCACTTTCCGTGCTCCGCCGCGTTCTGGCCAACACCCTGACGGTCGTCCTCTTGGCGGCGATATTCGCTTCCTGCAACAAGGAGGAGCCCACCACGGTCACGATCATCGTAAAGACCGAATCAGGCGACCTCGTCGAGGGTGCGCTGGTGAAATTATTCGCCAATCCATCATTTCCTCTGGGCGACCCCACCCGGCTGGACAAGGAGACCACCACGAACAGTTCCGGTCGTGCGGAATTCGACTACACCGAGTTCTATAAGCAAGGCCAGTCCGGTTTCGCGGTGCTCGATATCCTCTGCACCAAGGACACCCTGGTCGGCGAGGACATCATAAAGATCCTGGAAGAGGAGAACAACGAAGCGACGGTATTCCTGCTTCCTGTGGAATGACCGTGAAGGCTTAGGACTCCTCGAAGTAAGCCAGGATCGCTTCCTTCATCAATCGTTCCTGCTCCTCTGATACCAGTGGTGGCAATTCCTTGATCCGCTCGAAATGGGGCCAGCCATCCGCATCCCGGCCCAGTTCCTTGTAATAACCATAGGGACCGAGGACCACGCAAATGGCGATGTGCATCAAGTTCAGCTTTTCATCCTTCTTGAAATCGCGGGCATGCTGGCCAAGCTCCTGCACCCCGATGAGGAACAGTACTCCGTTCAGGTCAAGAGGGGCATCAAAGCGCTTGGATAGCGATCCGACAAGGTCGCGCCAGCGTTTATCGAAAGCGAGGTCCAAGGAGTCGTAGGTAAGAGGTGACTGGATCGCGAAAAGTGTTGGCCCAACGAAGCCCGATCACATCCGGCAAAGATGGGATACCGGCCTTTTATGGATCGCACCCTTTCACGAAGATCAGGAATGAACCGATATTCGGACCATGAACTGGCTTGACTGGGCGGTGGTGGTGGTTTTCGTGCTGGCGGCGTTCAAGGGCTTTCAGCGCGGATTCATCATCGAGCTCAGTTCGTTGCTGGCCTTGCTGCTTGGGATCTGGGCCGGCGTGCGACTTAGTGAACAAGTGGGCCAGGCCATCGGTCTGGGCGAGGATAGTAAAGCCCTTGCGTTCCTGATCACCTTCATTGCGGTGTTGATCCTGGTCCACGTGCTGGCCAGGGCTTTGACCAAACTGATCGATATCGCGCAGCTGGGTGTCCCGAACAAATTGGCCGGTATTGGTTTCGGCGTATTGCGGTCAGCTTTTGCGCTGAGCGTGATGCTCAACCTGCTTGCCGGCTGGTCGGACGGATCGATGCCATCGGAGCAGGCAAGGGAAAATTCCCGCCTGTATGATCCCATACGGGGCTTTGCCCCGTTCGTCATTCCAGCCCTGGGGGAGACCAAATGGGTCACGAAAAGCCTTCGGCAAATAAGGCAGGAAGCGGAGCAGTTGATCGACCAATGATCAGGCCGCCTCAGGATCGGGACGTCCAACGCGACTCCGCTTTCTGAGTTCCTGTGCCACCCATACCAGAACCACCAGGAGCAGCGGCATCGCTGGGTTCTTGAAACGGGCATCCGGGGTGGAGATCCCGGCCGTAAGCAGGATGGTGAACGCAGCAACGATCAGGACCCATAGGGAGGGCGGTACGGTACGGAACAGGAACGACGCCCCCACCAAGGCAAGCGCGATCGCGGCCGAAAAAAGAAGTGACCAGCCAATGATCACACTACCAGGGAACCAGCCTGAACCGAAAAAGGATCGCACATGTCCACGACCCGGTGATACCAGGATCTTGAGGGAGGTGGACATCAGCACCCGCGCAGCCATCAAAGGGTGTTCGATCCACGTATCCCGAATATCCCTCCTCAGCGATCGCATGAAAGTTGCGACCTCCACTTTCTTCTCCCAATCGATCAAGGCAGAACGATCGGCGAGAGATCCCCGGTACGCTCTAGGGTCCGTCCCTTCGGAAGCCTGAAGCACCGCAGGGACATGGAAATACGCGGCAGCAACCGCTCCGCCATCCGAAAGAACCGGGCGGCCGGTGACCAACTGGTTGCGCAGCACCCAGGGCAGGACAAGGATCAGTGTCACCAAGGCAGTGAGCACTATATGCATCGGCTTTCTTCGAAGGACCAGGAGAGCTGCCAAGCAGAGAAACGCCGCTATCCATATGCCGTTCGGACGGAACCAGGTCGCTGCGGAAAAGCACAGGCCCGCAAGGACATGGTCACTCATTCCCCTTCCCCTGAGCAGCAGATAACAGCCGGCCAGGAGACCGATCGTAAAAAAACTTTCGGTAAGGACCTGCCCACTGAGAAGGATGTCCATGGGCTCCAATGCCATGAGAACGGCCGCAGCCAAGGCGAAGCCCGTACCGACGCCGATCGAACATGTCATGCGGTATACCAGCAACACCTTGATGGAGGAAAGAGCGGCCTGGAATAACAGAAGCAACAGGACATCACCCCCGAGCAGGTGGATCAAAAAGGGATACCCAGGCATCCGGGTGGTATCCGGAATGACCTTGGGATGAAAAAGCGAATACACACCGTGCTGCATATGCTCGGCCAAGGCGAGGTAATAGCCTGGGTCGAACCGGAGTTGAAATCCAATGTGGTGATGATACCAGATGAACGCCACCCGCAATAGCAGAGCGAGTAGGAAGACCACGAGCAGCACGTGAGGAACGTGCCTGACGACACCCCTGGGGCGCATCATTTCCTCCGTTTGCTGGACTTCGCCCTGGGGTTGAATTCCAGGCACATGCCGACCCAGTAGGCCAAGTCAATATCGGTATCCAAGCCGTCGGGCTCCACGAATACAAATCCTTTCATGGGACGACCGGTGAAATCCATTGCCCTACAGCCCTTGCGCGCCAATGCTTCATCATACCGATCCGGGTCGATCCGGGCCATGAGCATTCCCTTCACCACACCCACGCACATCTTGTCATCCACCATGAAGCATAAGCCGCCCATCATCTTCTTTTCCTCGCAGGCGGCGCCCTGCTCTTTCAGTGCCTGGCGGATGCGGTCCGCCATCCATTCGTCGTAAGCCATGTGCGATGGATCGATCGTCCTATTGGGCGAGTGAAGTTCGCAATTCCAATGGGCATCACGGAACGACCGATCCTGCGATCGCAGCGCACGGATATCCCTGTTCGGTACTAGCGCCGGTTCCGGCCGAGGTCGAATGGGACGGAGATGTTAACCTCAGCCTCGACCCGCTTCCCATTCTTGGTGGCAGGGATCCATGGAGGCATGCTCGCTATGACACGTTCCGCCTCCCTGGCCAGGTTGGGAGCTCCGGCCACTCCGTTCACCACCCGGATATCCTTGACCGCGCCCTTCTGGCTTATGGTGAATTGAACGAGAACGTGCCCATGCTTGCGCTGGGTCCATTCCGGTTCAGGGTAGCGAATGCTATCCTTGAAGAACTGCATCATGGCGACGGAGCCCCCCGGGAAGTGCGGAGCAACATCGTAGATCGGTTCGCGCTCGACGTAGGGTAATGGATGTTCCCCATCCTGGGCGAAGACCGGGCAACCACCTGCCAGGAAGAGAACACCTATGGTAGCGAATAGTCTCACTCCACAATAAAGTCGAAAGGCATTGCGTA
>JAHEFL010000182.1 GCA_024640205.1 Flavobacteriales bacterium
GGGTAAGGATGACGAGGATGGGGAAGAGCAGGAGGGTATCCTGCCTGAGTTGAAGCAGGATGAACGATTGCTCCTGCGCGAAATGACCGCCACGCAGCGCTTCGATCGTCCGGCTCCGCGATTCACGGAAGCCAGCCTGGTGAAGAAATTGGAAGAGCTGGGTATCGGCAGGCCGTCCACGTATGCGCCGACCATCAGCACCGTGCAGAAACGCGGCTATGTCGTCAAGGAGAATCGGGAAGGTACCAAGCGTCCATACCGCATCCTCTCCCTTGTGAATGATCAGGTGTCCGACACGACGGGTATGGAGACGGTGGGTGCCGAAAAACAAAAACTCTTCCCAACGGACATCGGGATGGTCGTGAACGACTTCCTGGTGGAGCACTTCCCCATCATCGTGGACCTGAATTTCACCGCCAAAGTGGAGGAGGAGTTCGATGTGATCGCGGAAGGGAAGGAGAATTGGCGCGACATGCTTCGGCGGTTCTATAAACCCTTTCATGAGACGATCGGGACGGTGAGCGAAACAGCCGAGCGGGCCACTGGTGCGCGGGAGTTGGGCGTGGACCCGGCAAGCGGTAAGAAGGTCTTCGCACGTATCGGACGTTTCGGTCCCATGATCCAGATCGGTGAGGTGGATGATGAAGAGAAACCGCGTTTCGCAAGTCTGAGAAAGGACCAGAGCATCGCGTCCATCACGTTCGAGGAAGCCATGGACCTCTTCAAGCTGCCCCGTACATTGGGCGAGCACAATGGGGAGGTATGCACGGTGGGTATCGGTCGTTTCGGACCCTACGTGCGGCTGGGTTCGACCTACGCCAGCCTTACCGCGGAGGATGATCCGTTGGAGATCGGGCTTCCCAGGGCCGTGGAACTGATCGATCTGAAGAAGATCGCGAACGCCACCCGGGACCTCGGGGAATACGAAGGCGAGATGATCGTACAAGGCAGGGGGCGGTTCGGCCCCTTTGTGAAATACGGAAAGACCTACGCCAACATCCCAAAAGCTGAGGATCCAACCACAGTGACCTTGGAGCGAGGGATCGAATTGATCCAGGCGAAGCTTGCCGGTGCCAGGCAGAATATCCTGAAAGAGTTCGCCGGTTCGGAGATCCAGGTCCTCGATGGGCGATACGGTCCCTACATCACGGATGGGAAAAAGAATGCCAACCTCCCGAAGGAGAAGCAGGTCGATGAATTGAGCTTGGAGGAAGCGACCGCCCTGTTGGCTGCAGCGCCTGAACGCAAGGGCAAGGGCAGAAAAGGGGCGCGCAAGGCAGCTCCGAAAAAGGCGGCCTCCAAGAGATCCGCTGCGAAGAAGGCACCGGCAAAAAAGAGTGCGGCGAAGCGAGCTCCGAAAAAGAAGTCCTGAGGAGTGGAACAGTGTTCCACTTGGTGGTCGATCATTTCCAACGATCGCTTGTGAGCATGTAGCTCCTTGTCGGCGGCTCCCCGGTGCCTCCGCATTCGAACTTCGTCCCGCGCCCTGTGGATCCGCATCCGGGGCGTTCATCCATGGACATCAGTATCTATTTCAAGCCCTCGGAACGATTCGGATCGTCCAGACCTGATTGGCCCGCCCACAGTTTGGGCGATCGCACCCTGTTCCATTCCAGCGGCAAGCCTTTCCCCGAGTTGGAGAGCGCAAAGGTTGCGCTCTTCGGTGTGATGGATGATCCGGGTCATGCCCGGCCGCGGACCTGTGTCGAAGCGCCGGATGCCGTCCGGGAACAACTTTACTCCCTCTACCTACCGCCAGGGGACCTGCATCTCGTGGATCTGGGGGATATCCATCCTGGAGCCAGTGCTGGTGACACGCAACATGCCGTAGCTGAAACCTTGGCGGAATTGATCCGGATGAACATCGTTCCGATCATCCTGGGTGGGGGGCAAGGGCATACGTTCTCGCAATACCTGGCATACGAGATGCTTGAGCGAACCGCTAATCTGGCGTGCATCGATGCCCGTTTCGATCTTGGTGACCCCGGTCAGGGCTTGGCGGAAAGCAGCTACCTCAGCCACATCGTGCTGCGCCAGCCGAATTACCTGTTCAATTACAGCAACCTGGGTTTCCAGACCTATCTGGTGGATCAGCCCGGTGTCGAGCTGATGGACAAACTGTATTTCGATGCACACAGGCTTGGTGAACTTCGTGCGGATATGTCGGATGCGGAGCCCGTGCTTCGGAACGCGGACAGCCTGAGCGTGGATATGACCTCGATCCGAAGGAGCGATGCGCCTGGCACCACCCGACCGGGCCCTAACGGCTTTCATGCCGAGGAGATCTGCCAACTGATGCGCTATGCAGGGATCAGTGAAAAGATCACGAGCATAGGGATCTATGAAATGGACCCGGCCCGGGATGAGGGATCCGTTACCGCTCAATTGGCGGCCCAGATGGTCTGGTGTTTCCTGGACGGGTTCTCAAGCAGGACCAATGACCTGCCCTGGCTGGACCGCAAGCGGTTCACCCGGTTCCGGATCCCCATACGAGGGCACGAGCAGGAACTGGTCTTCTTCAAGAGCAATGTGAGCGATCGGTGGTGGATGGACATTCCATACCGGGCCGAACAGGAGGCGCGTTTTGAGCGCCACCATCTGGTGCCCTGCTCCCTTTCGGATTATAGAATGGCCTGTCGGGAGGAGGTCCCGGATCGCTGGTGGCGCACCTTCCAGAAGCTGGCCTGAGGCCCGGGTCGCCAACCGTTCGTCCTCGGGATCCCAGCGAGGCGCTGATCAAGGATGATTTGGTGGGATCGGATTGTTGCTATATTGGCCCCGGGATCAACCACGGTCCCGGTCGGGTATGTCACCCGGAACGGGCACAATAGAACGGAACAAACGTATGAGGGGGATACTTACCGTAGCGGTATGCACGGTCGTGGTGAGCGCTTCTTTCGCTCAACAGGATCCGCAATTCACGCAATACATGTTCGATCGCCTGTCGGTCAATCCGGGTGTTGCCGGTACCTCGGGCCAGCTGTGTGCAACCGCGCTCCTGCGTCAGCAATGGACGGGGTTCGACGGCGCG
This sequence comes from Flavobacteriales bacterium, assembly GCA_024640205.1. Lineage (GTDB taxonomy): Bacteria > Bacteroidota > Bacteroidia > Flavobacteriales_F > PHOS-HE28 > PHOS-HE28. The sequence goes on from JAHEFL010000182.1 coordinate 3,032, forward strand.
CCGAAGACCGGTCTGTTGAACATACATGGACCGATCAACAAGCTGAGCAGTGGTATCGGTATGTCGGTCTACCTCGATGAACTGGGCCAGCAGAAGAGCACCTTTGCCCGTTTCCACTATTCCTTCCACCGGAAGGTCCAAGGTGGACGGGGCACGATCGGTATCGGTGTCTATGCAGGTATGGGCAGCCACACCTTGGGTCGGGATTGGTTGGCACGTGATCCGGTCGGGGACGATACGGCGATACCTGGGAACGGTGCCAGCGATGGCGGATTCGATCTCGGTGCCGGTATCTACTACACGAGCGATGTGCTCTGGGTGGGACTTTCATCCACCCATCTTCCGGAGACCGAGTTGAACGACGTGAGCATCAAGATGGTCCGGCACTATTTTGCCCAGGCAGGCTATGACTGGAAGATCGGGAATGATCCGAAGTATGTGCTCCAACCTTCTACGTTGATCAAATTGGACGGTACGTCCATGCAGGTGGATCTCAATGCCACCTTCCTATATAATAACCAGGTGTGGCTCGGCGTTTCCTATCGCACGGAGGATGCCGTCGCCCCGATGATCGGATATCAGGTGAAGCCGAATGAGCGCTCCATGCTGAAATTCGGGTATAGCTATGACGTGACGACCTCCCGCTTGAGCAATTACAGCAGCGGTAGTCATGAACTGATGTTGACCTACTGCACTTTGATAGTCAAGAAGCCTACGGAGCAGCGTTACTTCAACGTTCGTTTCCTGGGTCAGTAACCAGAATCGGAAACAAACCAACCGGAATTGCCGTAAACGACTTGGTCATAGGTTCGCTTACCCGATACCAGAACGACCAGGGACCTTGCAAGGAAACATGGAACGGCATAATAGGAAGAACATGGAACGTCCCATCATCTATCTCTTTGCCGTAGGCTTGCTGGCGAGCTGCGGTGGAGGGGGCCAGGGGCAACTCATCGGTGTCCAGGGCAGACCGGCCTGGTACCAGGTGGACCCTTACGGCATGAACTACATCCCGATGGGCTCCTTCGTCATGGGGCCTAGCGATCAGGATGTTCCTTATGCTCTGGTGACCAAAAGCAAAACGGTCTCCGTACAGGCATTCTATATCGACCAGACGGAGATATCGAACAACGAATACCGTCAGTTCGTGGAGTATGTCCGGGATTCCATCGCCAAGCGCATTCTCGGCGATGAGGATATCGGTGAACACATCTTCACGGAGGATGAATACGGGGAGGATATCGATCCCCCGATCCTCAATTGGAGGGAACGCATCGATTGGTGGGGGGACGAGGAGCGCGAAGCGCTTTACGACCTGTTCCTCAACGAAAGTGAGCAGTTCTATCGTCGCCGGGAAGTGGATACCCGGAAGCTGTTGTTCGAGTATTACTGGATCGACCTGAAAGAGGCGGCCCGCAAGGGAACCCCTTCCAACTGGGCCCGTGATCTTGACCTGAGCTACACCAACGTGAAAGGTCAGAACAACGCGATCCGCGGACATAGCGATCGTTCCAAATTCATCATCAAGGAGATCATCCCGGTCTATCCTGATACCTTGGTCTGGGTGCATGACTTCACCTATTCATTCAATGAGCCGATGACCGAGAATTATTTCTGGCATCCGGCTTATGATGAATACCCTGTCGTCGGCATTACGTGGCAGCAGGCGAATGCTTTCAATGTGTGGCGTACCCAATTGATGAACACATGGCTCTCCCAGCGGGAGGAGGCCTTCGTGAACCGTTTCCGATTGCCGACCGAGGCGGAGTGGGAATATGCTTCCCGTGGTGGCCTTGATCTAGCGCCCTATCCATGGGGCGGTCCCTACGTTCGTAACCGCCAGGGCTGCTTCCTTGGGAACTTCAAACCGTTGCATGGGAACTACGTGGATGATGGTGGATTCCATACCGTGCCGGTCGATAGCTATACGCCGAACGATTATGGACTCTATAATATGGCCGGTAATGTGGCGGAATG
>JAHEFL010000183.1 GCA_024640205.1 Flavobacteriales bacterium
TGCTGAATTTCATTAGCAGTGCCTACAAGGACATGGGACAACATGAAAAGGCGGCGTACTGGAATGAACAAGCAAGAACGGCGGCGCAGAGAGCAAGCCGGGAGCGCTGGGTACGCTGAGTTCCTGTTCGCCGGATCCCTGTACACATGGTTCCTTTGCTGGCTTTTGCCTTCCACGGCGCGCCCTTTTTGCGAGGGCATCAAGAAAAAGGGGCCTCACGGCCCCTTTTTCCCTTTATCTCGTTGATCCGATCACTCCTCCACCACCTCGAACGGGATGGTGCGGACCACATCACGGTGAAAGGTGACCTCGGCCTCGTACTTACCGACGGATTTCACCATTTCCCCCTTGATCTTGATGTTCTTGCGATCCACCTCGAAGCCAAGGGCTTTGATGGCATCAGCGATCATGATGGTATTGACGCTACCGAAGATCTTGCCGCTCTCGCCGACCTTGGCCCCGATGGTCAGGGACTTGTCCGCTAGTTTGTTGGCCATACCCTCGGCATCCTCGCGCAGCTTGGCCTCCTTGTGGGAGCGCTGCCGCAGCGTTTCATTGAGTTGTTTACGGGCGCTCTCGGTCGCGATCATGGCATAGCCACGAGGCAACAGAAAGTTCCGTGCATACCCGTCGCGCACCTTCACCACGTCATTGGCGTAGCCCAGGTGCTCCACATCTTGTTTCAGGATAACTTCCATGGTCTTGGCGTTGGGTAATTCTTACTTGAGCATATCTGCCACGTATGGCATCAAGGCCAGGTGGCGGCTGCGCTTGATGGCCTGACCCACCTTGCGCTGGTATTTGAGGCTCGTGCCGGTAAGGCGACGGGGAAGGATCTTACCCTGCTCGTTCACGAAGCGGAGGAGGAAGTCACCGTCCTTGTAATCGATGTACTTGATGCCCAATTTCTTGAAGCGACAATACTTGTCCTTCTTCGTCTCGATGGAAATGGGCGTGAGGTAACGGATCTCGCTGTTATCTGCCATGGCTTCAGTCTTTGTTGGATGCAACGGTCTCCTGCTTGGCCTGCTGCTTGTTACGGCGGCGCTCGGCGAAAGCAAGATGATGCTTGTCCATCACCACGGTGAGGAAGCGGATCACACGCTCGTCACGGCGATATTCGGTCTCGAGCTTGGCGACGAGCTCAGGCTCGCTTTCGAACTCGATCAGGTGGTAGAAGCCGGATGACTTCTTCTGGATGGGATACGCAAGCTTGCGCATCCCCCAGTTCTCTTCATGGCGGACCTTGCCACTGCCTGTCTTGATCAGGTCTTTGAATTTTTTAACCGTCTCCTTTGTCTGGTCGTCCGACAAAACGGGAGTTAAAATGAAGACGGTCTCGTACCGGTTGGTCATGTGCCTTTCGGTTGATTTGGGGCGCAAATGTAAGGTTTTCGGTCCAACATAACAGGCGTTACAACGAGGGATCCCCTGTTCCGGGATAGGGATCGTTGATCGGCAGCCATCGGATCTTGGGGCCCAATGAAGCAGAACGCTGAACGTCAAGCCCTTATACTGCCGGAGCCCAGTACTATTTGCCAGAACTTCTCAACGCTTCAGGAGCGTGCGGCCATGCCCGGCTATCTTCGCCAGTGATGGAGCAATTCGTAGTCAGTGCACGAAAATACAGGCCGGCGACCTTCGATTCGGTGGTGGGCCAGGAGTCGGTGACAAGTACCCTCAAGAACGCCATCCGCAGCGGACATCTGGCACAAGCTTTTCTCTTCACCGGTCCCCGTGGAGTGGGTAAAACGACCTGCGCCCGGATCCTGGCACGTACGATGAATTGCGAAAAGTTGGGGGAAGACCTCGTCCCCTGCGGTCAGTGTGCTCCTTGCAAGACCTTCGAGGAAGGGCATTCACTGAACATTTTCGAGCTTGATGCGGCGAGCAACAATGGCGTGGAAGAGATCCGGAACTTGATCCTGCAGGTCTCCATAGCTCCGCAAGTGGGCACGAAGAAGGTGTACATCATCGACGAGGTTCATATGCTGAGCCAGTCCGCGTTCAATGCCTTCCTGAAAACGCTGGAGGAACCCCCCTCCTACGCGATCTTCATCCTGGCCACCACCGAGAAGCACAAGATCCTTCCTACGATCCTGAGCCGCTGTCAGGTCTTCGATTTCCGGCGGATCATGATCGCGGACATCGTAGAGCACCTTGCGGACATCGCTGCCAAGGAGGGCATCGAGGTGGAGGCGCAGGCATTGCATGTCATCGCCAGCAAGGCGGATGGCGGGTTGCGTGACGCCCTGAGCATCTTCGACCAGCTGGTAAGTTTCGCTGGTAATCGACTGACCTACCAGGATGCGGTCCAGAACCTGAACGTACTGGATCATGAACACTACTTCAGGATCACGGACAGCATGATCACGGGGGACGTCGCCGCTGCGCTGGTGGAATACAATGCCATTTTGCAACAGGGCTTTGATGGTCACCTTTTCATTACGGGTTTTGCCAGGCACTTGAGGGATCTCCTCGTCTGCAAGGATGAGCGCACCTTACCCTTGTTGGAAGTCAGTGATGACCTGACCAGCCGCTATGCGGAGCAGGCCGACAAAGCTTCTCCAGCGATGCTCGTGAAAGGCCTTGACCTCCTTGCCAAATGTGATTCGCTGTACAAACAAAGCAAGGAGCCACGGCTATTGGTGGAGCTGACGCTGATACAACTGTGCACCCCGGTCGGGATGGAGGTCTCCGAAGAGAGCAGGGGTGCCACCACCAAGGAAAAAAAAAGTCCTGACCGCGGTGTAGAGCGGAAGCCTCAGACCCGATCCCCTGTGCCAGGAACATCGGAGGCCAAGGCGGTGGTTGAAGCTGTTACGCCGACCAAAGCGGACAGCTACGTACCCAAGCGTCGGCTTCCCGGTCAAGTGAGCATCAAGGCGGCCGTCACAGAAGCGGAGGAGAAGACCACACCCGATCTGTCCATTGACCGGGATGGCAGCATGCCAAAAGGCACCAAGGCGGTGAACCACGCGTTGCTGATCAGGGCATGGAACGATTACGCAACGCGACAAAAAGGCAAAGGGAAGGACAGCCTGCACGCCACGCTGATGGCCAGTGAACCGCGCGTGACCGGTCAGGGATTGATCACATTCGCGATCGTGAACGAAGTACAAGAGAACTACTTGCGCACCGAGAAGCCCGAGCTACTTGGCCATTTACGACGCTCCCTCGAGGAACCCAGCCTGGAATTGGAGGTGGTTAAGGAAGAGGCGAAATTGAAGCCACGTTTTACGGTCATGGACCGTTTCAAGACGATGGCGGAGCGCAACCCGGCTTTGATGAATTTCAAGCAGACCCTGGACCTGGACCTGGGCTAGACGGAAGGGACTTCGACCCTTTCCATCGTTCCATTTCAATGAATTCAGTGCAGAGTTCGTACTCCACGGCCTGCCTGTTGCTCGCGACAATGAGGGTTCTGCCTTCCATGTTGGAGGCGAGCAGCTTCCGGTACCATTCTACCGCTTCCGCATCGAGGTTGCTACAGGGCTCATCGAGCAGCAACAGGTCCGTTCCGCTCAGGATCGCCAACGCCAGCTTCAAGCGTTGCTTCATTCCGCTGCTGAAGTGGAGCACGGGTTTGTCCCATGCGCTCTCGAGATACGCTGAGCGCGCTATCTCCTGACCCGTCAATCCAGCTCTGAATGCGCTGAACCTGGCATGGAACGCCAGGGTCTCCTTCAAGGAAAGGTCCTCATACAAACCGAGGTAGGGAGCGGCGATGCTTACATAACGGTACAGCTCTTCCTCCGCAACATTCTTTCCTCTTGATCGAAAAGTGATGGCACCTGAGGTCGGGACGATGGCCCCGGCCAGGACCTTCAACAAGGTGCTCTTTCCGCTGCCGTTGGGCCCGAGTATGGCGGTACGGGAACCCGCCGCGATGAGACAGGACACATTTTTGAAGACCCGCTCCCGTCCGAACTCCTTGGTTATGGCATCCAGTTCGATCTCCATGGGAACCTGCAAGCTCAAGGAGTTCCCAACACACTATTCGGTCAGCCCGCGCATGATACCCCGCGGGCTATTGCGTATGAAATCCAGGATCGTGCCACGTTCCGGGCTGGGGGGTAGCGTCTGTTCCACATTCTGCACCGCACGGTCCACGTTGCTGTTGCGCACGAATATCTCCCGATAGATATCCTCGATCCGTGTGACCGCAGCATCGGCGAAACCTCGTCTGCGCAGGCCTACCACGTTCACGCCGACGTAGCTCAGCGGTTCACGCGCGGCCTTTACGTATGGCGGCACGTTCTTGCGCACGAGGCTGGCCCCTGCGATGAAACTGTGCGCACCGATATGAATGAACTGTTGCACAGCCACGTTGCCTTCCAGAATGGCCCAGTCATCGATCGTCACGTGTCCCGCAAGGTTCACGCTGTTCGCGATCACCACATTGTCACCGACGATGCAATCATGCGCCAGATGCACGTACGCCATGAGCAGGCAATTGTTCCCCACGGAGGTCTTCGTGCGATCCGCTGTTCCCCGATTGATCGTGACGCATTCCCGTATCGTGGTCCCTTCACCCACCTCGGCGGTCGTGTACTCCCCGGCGAATTTCAGGTCCTGGGGGATCGCGCCGATAACGGCACCGGGAAAGATCCGGCTGTTCCGGCCGATGCGCGCACCATCCATCAACACAGCGTTCGGCCCTATCCAGGCCCCTTCGGCTACAACAACATCAGCATAGATGGACGCGAACGGTTCCACGACCACGTTCTTCCCCAGCTTCGCATCCGGGTGGACATAGGCAAGTTCGGAGATGCTCATCGGCTTAGGCGTCCACTTTTTCAGCAGCGTTCGTGCTCACCTTGTCCTTCACGATCTGCGCCATCATCTCGGCTTCCACAGCGAGTTGGCCGTTCACGTAGCCACGCCCCTGCATGTGCACCAACCCACGGCGGATGGGTGTGATCAATTCCAGGTGAAAGACCATCGTATCACCAGGAATGCCCTTACGCCTATAGCGAATGCCATCGGTCTTCAGG
>JAHEFL010000184.1 GCA_024640205.1 Flavobacteriales bacterium
TCCTGAGCCAGGATCAAACTCTCCATTGTAAATGTTCATTTGATCTGGTTCGTTGACGAGGTCTCTCATGTTGATCTTTAGATCACAAGGACACCTGCTGTTCTCAGATTGGACAATAAGTCAAAGAACTGTATCGGTTTGGCCGAAGCCTTTTCCGTTCAAGTTCAGTCTTTCAGCACCCTCAATTCTGCGGACGTTTCCGCGAGAGGGACGGCAAAAGTAGGTTCTTTCGGGTTACCTGCAAGCACATGTTGAAAATTCTTTCAACCCCTCTTGCTCAACCTCACCATCCTACCTCTTCCGAGGGCGCTTCAAAGAACGTTTTTCCGAAAGCGGCTGCAAATGTAAGGGGACTTTCCATAGATGCAACACATGGGCATGAAAATATTTGTGCTTGAAGCCTCAGGGCGTGCTCACAGCGACCTGTAGCACTTTGCCATTGAACAGCTGATGCCCTTTCAGGGCGAACTCCGCCACATATTCACCCATCCGATCCGCACGAACGGGGGCCACATACCCCGGGAAAGCATCACGCAGCATTTCCGTATCCACGGCCCCCAAGGCAAGGCAATTGCTGCGCACGCTACCCTCCTTCCATTCCTCGGCCAGGCATTGCGCCATGCAAGCCATGGCCGCCTTGGAACTACTGTAGGCCAACAGCCCTGGGAACTTCACACTATCCTGTACACCACCCATGCTGCTGATGTGCACCACATGACCCGGAGGATCGCCGGATAGCACGTCCATCAGCTCTTGCGAGATCAATAGCGGTGCATGGACATTGGTGGCGAACACCTGTTCCAGCAATTCCCTGGTATAGGTCCCCAGGTCGGTCCTGAGAAGCACACCAGCATTGTGGACCAAAGCATGGATGCGCTGCCCTTGTAACGCTTCCCTGATCCTGGCCGGAGCATTCTTCTCCGTGATATCGAGTTCCAAAGGCCGGACATTCGGACCCAGTTCGGCCGAGAGCTGCGCCAATGCCTTCCCATCCCGGGAGATCGCGTGCACCACGCAATCATGATCCCGGACCATGGCCTTGACCGTGGCTCTTCCCACTCCCTTGCTGGCCCCGGTGACGATGGCGATCCTTCCTTTCATTTCGTCGTTCTTCACTACTTCTAACTTTGAGGCCTGTTCCGCACCGGATCCGGAAGCGGGACCGATCCCAAAAGTACACGGCATGTCCACGTCCATACTGGAACGCATCTTCTATTTCAATACGATCGAACAATGGAGCTATGCCCTGCTCACGGTGCTGGCCGTGTGGCTGCTTAGCAAGGTACTCCTGTGGACATCCTCCCAGGTCATCACCCGGCTGACCCGGAGCACGGCCACCAAGCTGGATGATCTCCTGCTCGACTCCGCACAGCAGCCGCTCATTCTCCTCTTCACCCTGTTCGGCTTCCTCTATGCCTATCATCAACTGACCTTTCCGGATACGATCGATCACTGGGTGATGAACGCCTACCACGCTGCGATCACCCTCGGCGTGACCTGGTTGGTGGCGCGCATCGTGGATGCCCTGATCCGCGAATACTTGATACCCTATGCCGAGAAAAGCGATTCCAAACTGGATGACCACCTGGTGCCCATGGTGCGAAGGGGCTTGCGCTCCGTGATCTGGATACTCGGTGTGATCGTGGCGCTGAACAATGCCGGTTACGACGTTGGCGCCTTATTGGCAGGACTGGGCATCGGTGGCCTGGCGCTGGCCATGGCGGCGAAGGATACGGTCGCGAATTTCTTTGGCGGTATTTCGGTATTAACGGACAAGCCCTTCCTCGTCGGGGATAGGATCCGTATAGACGGGTACGATGGTACCGTGTTGGAGGTAGGGATACGCAGCACCCGCATCCGAACCCTGGAAGGCCCCATGCTGGTGGTACCCAACCACAAGTTCACGGACAGCATGGTGCAGAACGTGACCGCTGAACCTTCGCGTCGCATCAAACACGAGTTGGGACTCACGTATGATACCGCACCGGACAAGATGGAACAGGCGTTGCGGATCCTGAATGAGATCATCGATACGCATCAGGATCTACTGGAGGATGAACGATTGGTGAGCTTCACCAGCTACGGAGCATTCTCGCTGAACATCCTGTTCATCTGCTACATCCGCAAGAGCGCGGACATCTTCCTATCCATGAGCCAAGTGAACCTGGACATCCTCAAGCGGTTCAACGAGGCTGGTCTGAACTTCGCTTTCCCCACGCAGACGCTGCACGTACAGCAGGAGGCGGCCTCCTAGCCCGGGCACGCGCTCACTTCTTCCTCTTCCGGCTGCGCGCTTCCTTCTTCTCGCGTGCGATACGTTGACGCTCCCGCACTTCCGGGTCCAGCACATCACCAATGTTGCGCATCTGGCGCATGGTCCATTGCTGCCTGCCTTTGATATAGCCTGAAGGCCTGGCGCAATTGAAACGCCGCGGCGAAGGAAGGGTAGCCGTGATCAAGGCGGCCTGGGCCACGGTGAGTTTCGAGGCTGGGCGATCGAAACAATGCTGTGCGGCGGCCTCTGCACCAAAAACCCCTTTGCCCATTTCGGCCACGTTGAGGTACACTTCCAGGATGCGCTCCTTGGTCCAGAAGGTTTCGATGAGGACCGTGAACCAGACCTCCAGGCCTTTGCGCAGCCAGTTCCGACCCGGCCACAGGAATACGTTCTTGGCCGTCTGCTGGCTGATGGTGCTCGCGCCCTTCACCCGCTTGCCTTTTTTATTGTTCTTCATCGCGCGCTCGATGGCGTTCCACTCGAAGCCCCGATGGCGCATGAAGCGCTGGTCCTCCGAGGCAATGATGGCAAGCGGTAGGCTGCGAGCGATGTGTTCCATGCCTCGTTGCTCGCGCTTGACACCGCCCTGCACTGCGGCTTGATCCACCATGACCCAGGTGACCGGTGGATCGATGGCGCCCAGAAGCAGCACCCAGAGAATGGATACGATGACGAACCAGAAGGGTATGGCGAGGACCCAACGAAGGAAATTACGCATGGTTCGAGCGGGTGGTGGGCATCGATCGAGTGGCCAAATTAGCTTGAGCCCTCGATCCGTCCTTTGAAGCAACGTTACTGACCGTGTTCTTCCATCGCCGCTTCGGTACGCCCCACCAACTCCTTGTTACGGTTCGGGATGTCCTCTTTATTGAAGGGTAGTTGGTCATCCTCTTCCTTGAGCTTGAGGACCAAGGCCAGCGCATCCGGGACGACATCACTACACAGGACGACGAAGGCTCCCTTTGGTGCGGAACTGATGGCATGGCGGATGGCCTCCTCTTCCTTCTTGATGATGGTGTATTTCTTGTTCGGGTCAACCTCCTTGATGCCCTGCACGAGCAAAGCGATGATGTCATCATCGGTCTTCCCGCGCAGATTGCGGTCCTGCCTGATGATGATCTCATCGAACATGCGGGCGCTGAGCTTGCCGAGGTTGACGGTATCCTCGTTGCGGCGATCGCCCACCCCGGCGATGACCCCGATCTTGGGGGTATCCGGCACTTTCGCTACGAAACGTCCCAAGGCCTCGAAGCCGTGCGGGTTGTGGGCGTAGTCCACCACCACCTGGAAGTTGCGGAACTGGAAGAGGTTCAGGCGACCGGGTGTCTGTGCCGGTGAGGGTACGAAGGTCATCAGCGCCTGACGCAGTTCCTCGATCTTGACGCCTTGCGTGTAGGCCGCAAGGACGGCGGGCAGGATGTTCTGGATGTTAAAGACGGCCTTTCCACCATAGGTGAGTGGCACATTGACTGCTTTTTCGATGCGAAGCTTCCACTCGCCTTTGCTGATGGTGATGAACCCGTTCTCATAGACCGCAGCAAGTCCGCCGAGCTTGCAATGTTGCCGCAGTATGCGATTGTCCTCATCCATGCTGAAGAGGGCGATCCGCGCGTCGCATTGCTTCCGCATGGCCATCACCAGTTCATCATCGGCATTGAGGATGGCATAGCCTTCCGCTGCGATGTTCGTGACGATGCCCACATCGCAATGCTCGAAACCCAGGCCGCTGCGCAGCATGCCGCCGCGTGCGGTCTCCAGCACGGCCATGTCCACCAGGGGATCTTTCAGCACGAACTGGGCGCTGACCGGCCCGGTACAATCGCCTTTCATGAGCATGCGGTTCATGATGTACACGCCATCGCTGCAGGTCATGCCCACCTTGTAACCGCTGTTGCGCATGATATGGGCGATGAGGCGGGTGGTGGTGGTCTTGCCATTGGTGCCGGTGACGGCGATAATGGGAATGCGGCTCGGGGTTCCAGGCGGGAAGAGCATGTCCACCACCGGTTCCGCCACATTGCGGCCAATGCCTTCGGCCGGTTCCAGGTGCATCCGGAAGCCGGGAGCGGCGTTCACCTCCAGCACGGCACCACCATTTTCAGTGATCGGTTGCGTGAGGTCCGGTGCCATGATGTCGATGCCGCAGATGTCCAGGTCGATGATTCGGCTGATGCGCTCGGCGAGGAAGACGTTGAAGGGATGGACGATCTCCGTAATGTCGGTGGCCGTTCCGCCGGTACTGAGGTTGGCCGTGGCTTTCAGGTACACGATCTCATCCTTCGCTGGCACGCTATCCGCCGTCCTGCCCGATCGGGCCAGGATCTTCTCCGTGTGGTCATCGATCTCGATCTGCGTCAAAACCTTCTCGTGTCCATAGCCTCGGCGTGGGTCCTTGTTCACTTCCTCCACCAGCTCTTGAATGGTCCTCTTGCCATCACCCGTTACGCAGGCAGGTGTGCGCACAGCAGCAGCAACGAACTGGTGATCGATAACGAGCAGCCGGTGATCGAAGCCGGTGATCAATCGTTCCACCACCACGCTGCGACTGATCTCCTTGGCTTTCGCGAGAGCCCCTTTCGCCTCTTCAATGGTCTTGATGCCGATGGTCGCTCCGCGTCCGTGGTTGCCACCGATGGGCTTGATCACACAGGGATAGCCCACCTTTTCCAATACCTCCACCAAGCCTTGCTCGGTGCGAACCACGCCACCCCT
>JAHEFL010000185.1 GCA_024640205.1 Flavobacteriales bacterium
TCATGCATCAGAAATGGAACCTTTCGGATTAGTATTCTCTGAAGCCATGATGAACGGGGTTCCGGTCGTATCCACGCCTACAGGTGCTGCCCTCGATGCTATTGAAAGCGGCATCAATGGTATCCTTGTCGATGAACGCACCGACAAGGGACTGGCTGATGGAGTCGAAAAACTTCTCAGCATGGATCGGCAGGCGATAGGCGAAAACGGAAGGATAACGGCCAATGACCTGTTCCCGTTCGATGTAATGTGGAAAGGCACGATCGGATTGTACGAACGGGCGATCAGACGTGAACAATGAGTGCCCCATTAGTATCGGTGATCATTCCTGCGTACAACGCCGCACCGTGGATCGGAGCGAGCATCAGGTCGGTAACAGAACAAACGACCACGGACCTTGAAGTGATCGTGGTAAATGATGGATCGACAGATGCGACAGGGGCACTTGCAAGGTCCTTTCCCGACCCCCGGGTCCGGATATTGGACCAGGCCAATGCCGGTGTCAGTGCCGCAAGGAACGCTGGCATTCGCGCTGCGCGAGGTTCGTTCATTTCGTTCCTTGACGCGGATGATGCAATGTTACCAAGTAACCTGGAAACGAAACTGTCGGCTCTCAATCGTGAAAGTGTCGATTGGGTGTATGGTGACCTGATGCCATGTGATGGCGATCTGGTCCCATCAGGCGAGGTCATGAAAGGCACTGATGGAGATGTGGTCCGGACGATCCTGCTCGGAATGGAAACGGCTGTTCCTGCACCTTGCAGTAACCTCGTCGCACGTCACGAATGTTTTTCGAATGGCCTTGAGTTGGACGAACAGTTGTCCAATGCTGCCGACCAGGATCTTGCCTTGCGACTCGCCAATGCATTTTCCCACTTTCATGTGCCTCAAGCATTGACCTTATATCGTGTGCTTCCCGGAAGCATGAGCAGGAACATAGCTCTCTACGAAAAAGATCATCTATTCCTGTTCAATAAAGCGATCCGAACCGGCTTCCTGAATGATCAGGAATTACGCCGCACGTGCCTCGCGAACGCAAACTGGTCCATCGCTGGGAGTTGGTGGGTCAATGCACGGAAATGGTATCGCGCTTTGCCGTTCTTGATACGAGCTATTTGGCTTCGTCCTTCCTTGATACTACGTCCGCTCCGGAACAGGGATCGCTGATCCGAACCCTACTTACCTACGCCCATCACCGCATCCGTTCTATTTCGGCACCAGAGCCTTTGAATGCCGAACCGATATTCAGCCTCTACGATCTCTATTCCACAACGGTCCAGCAGGTCTTTCAGTTCATAGCGGTCGAATTCCGTCACATGATCATCATCCGTATAGATCAAGCTGCTGCCCAAATCATCACGATAGTGGTTCAAGTACGACTTGTCGAAGTCGGGCAGTTCGATATAGAAATTCCTGAAATGATCTTTGAAGCTTTTCAAGAAAGCCTCGGGGTGGTCCAGATGCTCGAGGATGTGTGAGAGGACCAGGACGGTGAACTGCTCCTTGCTCTGTTCCAAATATTCCAATGCATCAAGATGATGGAACTCCAAATTTCCTCTTTGATACTTGCGCCTGGCGTTCTCTATCGCAATACCATCATGGTCGACCCCGATCACTTTGCGTGCTCTTTCCGCCAGGTACACGCTCATATCACCTTGGTTGCAACCAAGATCAAGAACAACACTGGAACCGTCGAGCCTGTCTATAAGGAACTCGCGCGCGGTCGTTCGGAACGGATGATCATCCATGCGGTACGTTTTGAACGACATTTCCATGGCCAGTCGGTCAAAGATCCACTCGAGGTCCAAATAAAGGCGCAGCTTCATTCTTGAACCCAGGGGAAGCAGCTTATGAAGCCTATAAACAAATGATAGCAGAAACTGCTTCGGCTTCTTGCGTTCGATCCTTACTCCCATACTACGAGATCCATTGCAATATTAGATGGATCAAGAGCGTGCCAATCCCTGCTCCCAGGCCCATGCTGTCCTCATCATATCCTTCAGGTCATGCTCAGCCTCCCAGCCCAGGATCGTGCGAGACTTCAAGGTATCCGAATAGATCGCCTCCACATCCCCATCCCGTCGAGGTCCTATTCGGTAGTTGAGCTTCACGCCGCTGACCTCTTCGAACGCTGCGATCGCCTCAAGTACACTTACTCCATTACCCGTACCAAGATTAAGGATCTCATGCCGGGAGGCAAGGGCGCCGTTCAGGGATCGATGCAAGGCGAGAACATGTGCGGTGGCGATATCCGAAACGTGAACATAATCTCGGATGCACGACCCATCACGTGTACCATAATCACCGCCATGAACCATCATTTCTTCTATCTCACCGATGGCCGTTCGCGTGATGATCGGGACCAGGCTGCTGGGCGGATTGACCGGGTCCTCCCCGATCGAACCGGATCTATGTGCACCGACCGGATTGAAATAGCGCAGGGAGATCGCATTGATCCCGCTATACGTTCGAACAAAGTCCGATACGATCCGCTCACCGACCTGTTTGGTATATGCATATGGCGATTCAGCCATTGATAAAGGCGTATCCTCGTTCACCGGCAATACCTCGATATTCCCATAGACCGAACAGGATGAAGAGAATATGAAATGTGGAATGCCGGCTCTCACGACCGCGTCCAGGACATTCAACAAAGAGACATTGTTATTGTAGTGGTACTTATAAGGCTCGCGCATCGACTCCGGTACGGACTTGAATGCGGCGAAGTGGATCACACCGACAACCTCCTCAAGGGACATTATAACCTCGTTCAATGCCACCTTGTCACACAGATCGATCTCATAGTTCCGGATCCGGTGTCCGGTTATCGCATGGATACGGTCGAATGTTTCGGGACCCGAATTGGAAAAATCATCGATCGAAACCACATCGTGGTCCGTGCGCTCAAGTAGCTCAATGATCGTGTGGGACCCGATATACCCGGCCCCGCCAGTGACAATGACCTTACTCTTGTTCCCCATAGATCGCCTTGTATACCTTCTCTGCCCTGCTAAAACTACGGTAGTGTTCCGCGATCGGCCGGATCCGTTGGTACAATTCTTTTCGAGAATACCTGTTCAGCAATTCATCGATCTCCAAGATCACACGCCTATAGTCATCATTGTCCAAGCGCATCAACACACTCCCGATCCCATTATCACGAATTATATCCGAGTCGTCCGAAATTCCATCCGTAATGATGACCGGTAGCCCAAGTGCCCAATATTCGCCATCCTTGATCGGAGTACAGAACCTTTTGGTCGGGACGGACCTCACCGGGGTCAAGGCCATATCACCGGAACCGAGGTAGTCCGGTATCACCCGATGAGGTACTTGTCGGATCGTGAACATTCCCGGATCCGAACCAGCCTTGGCCATGAAAGGCGCGAGATCATCCGGAGAATGACCCGTCAACAGCAATACATGGAACCGTTCCCCCCAATGATCTCTCGCAACTTGGAAAAGATCGAAGACTTCTTGATCCAGGTAGATCCCCCCGAACTTACCAGCATAGACCGCAACAAGTTTGCCTTGCAAACCGAGCTCATCCAATAGATCCGCGCGTTTGATGTTCCGATCGGAAAATCTTTCCAGGTCGACGCAAGCCGGCTTGATGAACATTTGCCGCTCTGATAGACCATAGCTAGACCTTGCGTACTCCTTCATGCCCGATGATGCAGCTATTAGATGCTGCGCCCTATGGCTCTGTAAACGCTCCAAGAAAAATAAGATGCGATAAGCAGGACCGCCTTTCTTCCATGTACCGTTCTCGACCATCGCCTGAGCATGCGGCTCATAGCTGTCGATGATCAAGGAGCGCCCGGTCAATACGGAGAGGATGTACCCCAAAGCCCCGGCCGGTGTACACCATGCATGAATGGTATCGATACGGATCCGCAGGACCAACATCCACAATCGCGCGATCATTCCGAGACTGACCAGGACACTTTTGGCTCCGAATGGGATATACCTGAATGGTCGATGAACGACACCAGGCATGACTTGCGCCGGTACGACCGACGCACGATCCTTCTCAAGTGTCACCAAATGGATCTGGCTCCCAGCAGGAAGGTAACGGAGTATCATCCGGAGATACGGCAACGTATAGGCCTGTATCAATGCATCAGAGAGCCCCCAATATGTTAGAACCAATATGGATCGGGGCTTGATCAACCGGTCACTTTCCAAAGCCAATTCGCAAATTCTATTCCTTCCGTTCGAAGTTGATCAACAATAGAACACCTGGATGATATCGATCCACGTTCAGCTTGACAATATTTGGCTCATGCGGCTGGTCAATTGGGACGTACCCATCCGGAACTCATCCATAACGAACTTCAGCCCGCGGTTCTTGATCTGCTTGTTGACACTCGCCATGAATACCATGACATAGAGGCTACTTATGAAAAAAGGGACCATGGGGATCTTGAATCGCACCAACGCTCCGAAATTTGGTGTGGTCACTCCAACGATGAACGAGAAAAGAATGGCAAAGGTCATGGACATCATGATCAACGGGATCCCTACCATGGTCCTGAAAGCGAAGAACGGACCGGAACGCAGCACGGCCAGTATCGCAATGACCAAGACCCATAGATTCTCCAATCCACTCAATAGCATCACTGCACTGTTCGATTCCCATATATAGGGTCGGAACAATGCAGCATTCGTGGCCACAGGAAATTTTGCCAGAACGCTACCCCACGTACCGTCGAACTTTCCCACGTTAAAACTATTTCCGCCGTACGACTGTTCGTTCACCAGGTCGTTCTGCGTCACCTCGATGGTTTCCAATGCTCCTTCCAGTGCGAACTTGTCCAAGTAGTCACCAAGCTTGGACAAAATGAAGAACGACACTGCTACCATCAGAACTGAGGCTATAGGTATCAGGATGAATCTCACGAGAATACTTCGTATTTTGATCACTCTGAAATAAAACAACCACAGCACTGTTGCTGGCAACAAAACCATAAATATA
>JAHEFL010000186.1 GCA_024640205.1 Flavobacteriales bacterium
ATCGGAGCAATCCGCGAAGAGCTGCACGTTGATGCGTGTCCTCTCCCACGTCATCTGCAGTATCGACTTGTCATCCTTCACGCCATCGAAGCCGATGGTGAAGGACTCTGTAATATCGGTCGGCTCGGGCTTGACCTTCACCTGGAGGATATCCTCCTCCTCCTTGCGATCCCCTTCACCCCAGAGCTCGGTGTTCTTGTTGAAGATCACGGTCCATGCATCCTCACCGGGAATAGTGAAGACCGAATAGGTGCCGGCACGAAGGAGCTCCCCTTCGACCATGACATTCCCATCCAGCTCGATGGTGGTGCACTTGTTCGCACCGGTACGCCACACTTTACCGTACGGAACAAGTTCACCAAAGATCTTCCGACCCTTCATGGAAGGACGGCTATAATCGACCTTGATCATGGTGAGGCCCACCAATTGCTCCGCGTGACCGGGAGGACTCGGGGCGGGTAGTTTCTGGGCATTGGCGGTGAATGCCAGGAATAGGAAAGCAAGAAAGGCGTAGCGCATCAGGATCATGGAATTAAGTGCGAATGAATAGGAACACCCCTCATGTGGTGTTCATCGGGCACGAAAATACGGTCCAGCGGCCGATCAGGCGACCTTCAGGCTGCTCAGGCGGGAGCCATCGAACTTGTCACGCGCATAGCTCAGCGTGACCCGCAATTCAGCGGGTCTTTCCGCAGCCCCTGGCATTTCGTACATCGCATCGGTCATGATCGCTTCGCAGATGCTGCGCAAGCCCCGCGCACCAAGCTTGTACTCGGCCGCTTTCTCCACGATGAAGTCCAGCACCTTCTTGTCGAAGGTCAGCTTCACCTTGTCCATCTCGAACAGCTTCACGTATTGCTTGATCAACGCGTTCTTCGGCTCCGTCAGGATCCGGCGCAGGCTTTCGCTGTCCAAGGGATCGAGATAGGTGAGCACAGGGAAGCGACCGATCAATTCCGGGATAAGGCCATAGCTGCGTAGATCCGTGGGACTCACGTACTGCAACAGGTGATCATCGCTGATGCGCCCGTCCTTGCTAGCGCTGTATCCCACTGCGCTGCTCTTTACACGACGCGCGATGATCTTTTGGATGCCATCGAAGGCACCACCGCAGATGAAGAGGATGTTCTTCGTATCCACCTGGATCAACTTCTGCTCCGGGTGCTTCCGTCCACCTTGCGGGGGTACGCTGACCGTACTTCCTTCAAGCAGCTTCAACAGCGCCTGCTGAACACCTTCACCACTCACATCGCGCGTGATGCTCGGTGTGTCGCTCTTACGGCTGATCTTATCGATCTCATCGATGAACACGATGCCACGCTCAGCCTTGCTCACATCGTAATCCGCCGCCTGCAACAAGCGGCTCAGGATGCTCTCCACATCCTCGCCCACATATCCCGCCTCAGTAAGTACGGTGGCGTCAGCGATCGCGAAAGGCACGTTCAGCATACGCGCGATCGTCTTGGCCAAAAGAGTCTTGCCGCTGCCGGTCTCCCCCACAAGGATGATGTTGCTCTTCTCGATCTCCACATCATCGGTGGTGGACACGGGTTTCTGGAGCAAGCGCTTGTAATGGTTGTACACCGCTACGCTCAATACCTTCTTCGCATCATCCTGCCCGATCACGTATTCATCCAGGAAGCGATTGATGTCCGACGGACGCTGGAGGATCAAACTGCCCTCCATCTCGTTCCGGGAACGCTGGCTCAGTTCCTCACTGATGATGTTCTGGGCCTGCGCAATGCAACTGTCGCAGATATGACCCGTGATGCCCGCAATGAGCACGTTGGTGTCCTGCTTGTCGCGGCCACAGAAGGAGCACTTGATCTCTTTCTTGTCCATGGGATGGGGTCCTGCGTTACGCAGATAGCGTCAAAGTGTTGCAAGATACATCGAAGGCCGGATGACGTCCACCCGGCCTTCGCGACTTGTATCCGATACCCTTTCCTTATGAGGGTCTTTCGTTGGGATCCTTACTTACTGCGCACGAGCAACTCGTCGATCATGCCGTAGCTCTTTGCTTCCTCGGCGATCATCCAGTAATCGCGATCACCATCCTTCTCCACTTTCTCGAACGGCTGCCCGCTGTGGTCGCTGATGATCTCGTACAGCTCCTTCTTCAGTTTCAACACCTCGCGCACCGTGATCTCCATATCGGTGGCCTGTCCTTCGGCGCCGCCCATCGGCTGGTGGATCATCACGCGTGCATGCTTCAATGCGCTGCGCTTGCCTTTCGCACCGGCACACAACAGCACCGCACCCATGCTCGCGGCCATGCCCGTGCAAATGGTGGCCACATCCGGATTGATGTACTGCATGGTATCGTAGATGCCCAGTCCGGCATACACACCACCACCGGGCGAATTGAGGTAGATCTGGATATCCTTCTTGCTGTCCACGCTCTCCAGGAACAGGAGCTGAGCCTGGATGATGTTCGCCACCTGGTCGTTGATGCCGGTGCCCAGGAAGATGATCCGATCCATCATCAATCGGCTGAACACGTCCATCTGCGCCACGTTCAATTGGCGTTCCTCAATGATGTAAGGGGTCATCGAAGAGGTGATGTAGCCATTGAGGCTGGTGCTGGTGATCCCGCGGTGCTTCACCGCGTATTTCAGGAATTCGTCTTTGGGGTACATCCGTTGTGCGTTTGTGTTTCGTAGGCGGTACGAAGCTCGTAGATCCGTCATCGGCTCCGTGCCAAGTTTACGAACGCGTCATAGCTCACTACTTCCTCCTTCGGGCTCAGCAGCGCTTTGAAATGCGTCATCATCTTCTGTTCCACGATGGTATCGCGGATCCTGCGAAGCTGCTCCTGCTCGCCCAACATCCGTCCGGCCATCTGCTGGAGTTTCTCACCTTCCGGTGCCGGCATGCCGTACTGCATGAACTGATCGGCCACATACCGCTGCGCGAAGGCGTTCAGCTCCTCCCCTTTCGCCTCCAGGCCGTACATCTCCACCACACGATCCTCCACCAGCTTCTGCTTCAATCCCTCCGCGTAACCGGTGTATCCTTCCTCCACCTGCTCAGGGGTCACGGGCTCCTTGCTCGACTCGGAGATCCAACGCTTCAGGAAGCCATCGGGCAGTTCCACGTTGGCCTGCTCGTACAATTTCTTCATCACCTCGCGCTTGTACACCCGGTCGCTGTCGCGCTGGAACATGTTCTGCAGACCTTCCTTCACCTTCTCACGGAATGCGACCTCGTCCGTTACGGCATCCTTGCCATAGACCCGGTCGAACAATTCCTGGCCGACCTCCACGGGCACCATATGCTTGATCTCCGCGATCCGGAACTGGAAATTCCCCGCCAGGCCATGGATCTGCTCGTGCTCCACACCAAGCATGTGCGCCAGATCCTCGTGGTCCCGGCTCACCTTGTGAGGATCCACTGTCACTTCATCACCCACCGCCTTGTTCACGAGGCTTTCCCGGGTGGCTTCATCCTCGATGAATTCCAGGCTGATGGTCGCACGGTTCATGATGCCGCCTTCCAGGATGTTGCCTTCGGGATCCAGCTGGATCATGTCGCCGACCAGCATGTCCTTGGCGGAACTTTTCTCGGCGTCCTCCATTTTCCCGAAGCGCCGCTGCATGTCGTCGATCTCGCGCTGCACGAGTTCGTCATTCACATCCACCACGGGATAGGTGACGCCGATCTTCTCGCTCAGTTCGATGTTCACCGAAGGCGCCATGCCCAGCTCATACCGGAACTCGAACTCACCGGGCTCCTCCCAATTGTTCGCAGCGACGTCCTCGTTCTTCGGCAACGGCTGCCCAAGCACCTTGATGGCGTTGTCCTGGATGTAGTTGCGCAGGTTCTCGTCGATGAGGCGTTCCACCTCGTTGACCAGTACCGCCTTGCCCACCTTCCTCTTGATGATGGTCATGGGCACCTGGCCGGGACGGAACCCCGGAAGGACCGCACTTTTGCGCTGCTCCTTCAATGCTTTCTCGACCCCCGGACCATAATCCTCCGGGCTCAGTTTCACCTTCAGGGTCGCTGTGAGGGTGCCAGTTTCTTCGCGTTCAATGTGCATGGTAGTGTTGCGTTCGTCGGCGGTATGCCGAACCTGTGTTCGGGTCCTTCAAGTCGTGTGGCCGCTTGTGCGCGAACATCAGCGACCTCTGTACGGACGGGGGGACTCGAACCCCCACACCTCACGGTACCAGATCCTAAGTCTGGCGCGTCTACCAATTCCGCCACGTCCGTTCGAAAGGGCTGCAAAGATAGCCGTTCCAGTGTCCCGATCCGTCGTGGAACGCCCTCCGTTTACCTTCGCGGACCCGTCCTCCAATACCGACCGCATGAAGCAATTCGACCCCAAGGACCTGAGCATACCCGAAATGCACGGCTTCCTCGTTGGTGCCGTGGGTCCGCGCCCTGTTGCCTTCGCCAGCACCATCGATGCGGAAGGTCGCCCGAACCTGAGCCCGTTCAGCTTCTTCAATGTGTTCGGAGCCAACCCGCCCCTGATGATCTTCAGCCCGGCGCGGCGTGGCCGGGACAACACCACCAAGCACAGCTACCATAACGTGAAGGCCGTGCCAGAAGTGGTGATCAACGTGGTAACCTATGCCATGGTGAACCAGGTGTCCCTGGCCAGCGGGGAGTATGCCGAAGGGATCAATGAATTCGAAAAGGCCGGTCTCACGGCCATTCCTTCCGTAAAGGTGAAGCCCTTCCGGGTGAAGGAAAGTCCGGTGCAGTTCGAGTGCCGCGTGCAACAGGTGATCGAGACAGGTACAGGAGGTGCCGCCGGCAACCTGGTGATCTGCGAGGTGGTGATGGTGCACGTGGATGACGCGGTGCTGGATGAGAAGGGCAAGATCGATCAGCGGAAGATCGACCTGGTGGGCCGGATGGGCGGTCATTTCTACTGTCGCGCCCATGGCGATGCGCTCTTCGAGCTCGCGCAGCCCCATGCGCACATCGGGGTGGGTGTGGATGCCTTGCCGGG
>JAHEFL010000187.1 GCA_024640205.1 Flavobacteriales bacterium
TTAAGCTCCATACAGTCGTCCAGGATCTGCATGGGGTCACTGGATCGATCGATCGCACGATGGAATGTGAGTTCGTGTCCGAAACTCCGGGTACGTACTGTTCTCATGAAATCCTTATCCATTCTCCTTTTTGCGTCCAACGCACCAATAACCGATCCTGCAGCACCAGATCCAACGATGAGTTGAAGGTCCTCGAGCATCACCGATCGATCATCCTTGTCAAAATGAAGATCTCCGGGTCGAGGTCTGATCAGTACGCGAATTCGCAGATCCACTTTGGCCCGTATCGCTGTGATCAAGCCGATACTTGGAGTAAGCCCACCGCAACCGAGCCAAGTGCATACCTCAATGCTATTAACACCCAGTTCTGCAGCTTTACAAGCTTCCTGAACACTGCTTACGCAAAGCTCGACGCTCACCGACATGGGCCAAACATAGCGGTCGGCACGCTACTGTTGGGCGGAACCTTTGAAAGAGTAACTGCGTAGGAACGCACCGCATGTACACGAACTTCAAAATGGTGATGCTCGCTTCATTGCTCGTAGGAGGTCAACTCTTCGACCTACAAGCCTATGCGATGCCATCAGCCCCGGGAACTCCTGTCGTATCCGATGACAGGACTCGAACGGATGCTTTGCGCACCCTTGACGAAAAGCACCATGCGGTGATCTTGGCTGAACGTAGTGGTGAGCCGGCGGCGATCCATGAAGCCCTGCGCGAACAAGCAGAGGCCGAACTGCACCTGGGTTTGTACGCTGAATACCTCGGATCAACACTGAAAGTTCTTCAGATCGCACGGCGCATGCAGGACCTGGAGGCATTAGCCCAGGGTCTGCGTGACCTCTCGTTGGCATATCAATTGAACCATCAGCCGGAGCGGGCCATGGAAGAGGCCCGCAATGCGCTGGCCATGGTCCTCCCAACCAAAAATGATGGTTCCATCCTTGCCGCTCAGATCTTCCTGATGGAGCGGATGATCGACGGAGGACGTGCCGAGCAAGCGCTGACATTAAGCGAAAAGGCATTGGATCGGGCACGGGTCGCTGCGGATATCAGAAGTGTCGCCCATATCCACATGATCATTGCGGAAATGAGGATCTCCGAGGCTGCATTCGGCGAAGCCTTATCACATCTGGCGATCGCAGAAGGTGTGATCATGGACCGGGGGGGGCGGGAGGAGCAACAGCGCTTTCTTTTGAAAATGGCCCATGCTCAGATCGGAATGAAAAGGCCCAAGGACGCGCATCACCTGTTGGCAGAGGTCGAAGCACTTCTCAAAACCCACGAGATCGCGGAGCATCGGACAGAGCTCCTTGCAGCGCGCTACGACCTGGCAGTGTTGGAAAAGCAATGGGAACGTGCCGTTATGGTTCTTGATGCCCTCAGGACAAGGACCGATTCCATTGCCAAGGCGCAGGTCGCCCTGCAAATGGCCGGCCTGCAGATCCGCTATGAACTCGATCGCAAACAATCCGACAATGATCGCCTGCGTGAGCTGAACTCACGGCATGCGGCAACCATAATCGGTCAACGGGAGGATAGCAGGGTCCTGCTCGCATTGCTTGTCTGTATGATAGCGCTGGCCGCCGGTTTGTTCATGTCGGCCCGCTACAGTTTCAAGATGATGCGTCGTATGCGCATGAAGAACTCTGTGATCCGACGTCAAAGTGACGAGATACATGCCAAGAACCTCCAATTGGAGCAACAGAACCACCGTCTCGCAGATGCGTTGCTCAGTGAGGAAGAAAAGGAACTCACGATCAAGGAGATCCATCATCGCGTGAAGAACAACCTTCAAGTGGTGGATAGCTTACTTAGCATTCAGGGCGTCGACCAGGGCGACCCCGCTGTCGAACGCCTGTTCAAGGAAGCACAGGGCAGGATCCGCTCCATGGCGCTCGTACATGAGCATATCTATCGCGCCGGCGGCATGACCGAGGGGACATTGCGGAACCACATCACGCAACTCGCTCGAAGTGTACTGACAGCATACGGTGTACACGATCGGATCTCGGTACAGGTGGAGTCCAATGAACCCATGTTCCACGTGGACACCATGATGCCACTGACCCTGCTCATCAACGAATTGTTGACCAATGCGGTTAAACACGCGTTCATTGGACGGGAAAGTGGACGGATAATGATCAAGGTTCGACGCGCTGGGAAGGGACATGAGCTTCTCTTTACCGACAATGGGATCGGACTGGATGACAGCCATTACCTGAAAAAGGACAGTTTCGGTTTGGAACTGGTCCATCTGCTCGCCGAACAGCTGAATGGCGAAGTGCGGATCATCCAAGGTGATGGGGTGACATTTTCCCTGAAATTCAGCACTGAACGATCCACCATTCGCATGGCTTCCTGAGGCCTGGGCGGCGTAACCCTATCTTCGCGCCCCGCGTCCAGCCAAGCCAAGCACGCTGGCTGCCCCGCCCTCCCATGGATTTCAGAACTCTCGGTATCAGTACCGAACTCCTTCAAGGTCTTGATTCGATGAATATCAAGGCCCCCACTCCCATACAGCAGCAAGCCATCCCTGCAGCGCTGGAAGGCCGTGACCTGATCGCATGCGCACAAACGGGTACCGGTAAGACAGCGGCCTTTCTGCTTCCCGTTATCGATGTGATCACAGGTTACAAGCCAAGGACCGAGGGTTCCGTCCGTGCATTGGTGGTCGTGCCGACCAGGGAATTGGCCATCCAGATCGATCAGCAATTACAAGCCATAGCCTATTTCACTCCGATCACATCGGTGGCGGTTTATGGAGGAAGCGATGGAAGCACCTTCGACCAGCAGAAACAGGCACTAACCGGTGGTGTGGAAGTGGTCATTGCGACACCGGGCAAGCTACTTAGCCACATGAACCTGGGGTATGTTCCGCTTCATGGCTTGGAGTTCCTTATTCTGGATGAGGCCGATCGGATGATGGACATGGGATTCGTGGACGACATCAACCGGATCATCAACTTTCTTCCCAAAGAGCGGCAGACCCTGTTATTCAGCGCGACCATGCCTCCCTCCATCAGGGACTTGGCCAAGCGGATCCTCCACGATCCCATGGAGATCACCATTCAACTGAGCAAGCCGGCCGAAGGGGTCGATCAACAAGCCTATGTGATCTTCGATATGCAAAAGGCACAGATCCTCGAGCATATTCTCAATACCAACCCGGGAACGAGCATTGTCGTTTTTGCGGGTCGTAAGGTCGAGGTTCGTAACCTGACCCGACACCTCCAGAAGAAGGGGTTCAATGCCCGGGGTATGCATAGTGATCTGGACCAATCAGAACGGGAGGAGGTCATGCTTGATTTCCGTAACAGGAAGCTTCGCATTCTTGTGGCGACGGACGTGGTCAGCCGGGGTATCGATATCGATGATATCGACCTGGTGCTCAACTACGATGTGCCGCGGGATCCGGAGGATTATGTCCACCGTGTAGGGCGCACGGCCCGTGCTTCACGCAAAGGCCAGGCGATCACCTTCGTGAACGAAAAGGAGATGCGCGAATTCGGCCGCATCGAGAATCTGATCGGTTACGAAGTGAAGAAGATGCCCTTGCCAGAGAAGATCGGTCAAGGGCCTTCGTATGACCCAAAGAAAGGGGCTCCGAAAGGTGACAAACGCCCTAATGGCCAGCGCCGCCGCGGCCCTGGTCGCGGCCGAAGCCGTCAAAAAGTTTGACGCCTACCTCGCCTTGAATTTCGAGGCGTTATCGGCGAGTACTTTCATCGGATCCCATGCCTGGGCTGCTTTGCCCACCCGCTCGATCCGAACGGTCTCCATGACATCGCCTTGCACGATCGCATTCACGACGTCCTGGCCTTCGGTGACATAACCGAACACGGCGTGGCGACCATCCAGCCAGGGAGTGTCTTTGTGCGTAATGAAGAATTGGCTCCCGTTCGTGGCTGGACCTGCGTTGGCCATGCTCAGCGTACCTGCACGGGTATGCTTAAGGTCCGGATGGATCTCATCTGCAAAGGCATAACCAGGACCTCCCTGGCCCGTGCCGGTCGGATCGCCACCCTGGATCATGAAATCAGGGATCACACGATGGAATTTGATCCCATCGTAGTATGGCACACCCTCAGCTTTGGCGGTGTTCTTCACCTTGCCTTCTGCAAGACCAACGAAATTGGCTACCGTCATCGGTGCCTTCTCGTACTCCAACATGATGGTGATCATACCCTTGTTGGTCTTGATCTTGGCATAAATGCCCTCGTTACTGTCTTCCACGGCAGGTGCTGGTTGTTGAGAGGTTAAAGGAGTTGAAGCCACAATGCCTCCATCGTTCTTATTGCTGTCGCAACCGGTCAGAAAGAGGCCCATGAAAGTGGCCACCGTGAGGGGAATGAACATGGTCATGCTGTTATCAATGAGGGCGCAAAGGTATCAACGAGGGAGCGGCACCCAACGCCTGTCCGGTAGAAGTATGAAGAGTCGATATCACTGCGATCGCTGCTAAAGGTCATTCACCCAAAAGGACCTCCTCGATGGCATCAAGTTTGGTCTCGGAAAATGCACCTCTCGTGCGGTGAACTATATGACCAAGCGAATCCAGCACAAAGAAATACGGCAGGTCCTTATCCTTCATTTCCAACGCATCTTGCAAACCGTCCAGATCATCCTTTGAAAAAAGGACATGATCCACGATCTCCGGCGAAGCGCTCTTTCGGAACTTGTTCATACTGGGCTCATAGGCGGCCTTGTTCAAGCCTACGAATAATGGCACAAAGAAAATATCCGCATCATGAGCCCTAGCGAACAGACCGTGTTTGGCGACATAGCGCAGGTAGGTCGGTTCATACCACTCCTCCAACAGCGGCTGGGCCTTTTTACTGAAGGCAATGCCGACCAGCGTCCAGTTATGACTGATATCCGCGGGTAAGGAGATACGCTCCCCAGTAACGGTCTCACCACTGAGAACAGGAAATGTCCCTGATTGTGCGAGCAACGC
>JAHEFL010000188.1:0-394 GCA_024640205.1 Flavobacteriales bacterium
AGCGCGCATTCCGGTCCGGGCGGGTTCGTGATCCTGACGATCTTCGATGAAGAGATGGATGGTTCCGTGGCACCAACGATCGATCTGAATGCAACCGCCTCACTCGCGGGCGTCATCACGCTTGATCCCGGTAGCTCTTCATGGTTGAACGCCACGACCTACCAATGGATCTTCGATGTGGGCAGCATGGAAGCCAGCATTGGACCGATCGGGATCACGATCACCGATGCGTTGGATGTTGCTGGGAACCAAATGGGAATGCTTTCGATCGAGGACTATTTTTCAGTTGATATTCAAGTGGGGATCGTCGAGCACGGCTCTGAGAATGGCATTTCCCTCTTCCCGAATCCAATTCACGAGGGCGAAGCATTTTCATTGGTGGTACCCAAAGCCA